>DAOTTD010000128.1:0-6202 GCA_034438015.1 Ktedonobacteraceae bacterium
TTCAAGAGTTTTGAATACAGAGATTGAAGCATATCGCCAGTCAGTTTTTGTAATTTGGTTCTCCCAATATATGGGAGAACATGCTTCCGTATTTTTGTCCTGTAATTCACAATGGTTGAGCGACGGAGAGTAGGACTACGGATCTCAAGCCAGTAGTTTAAGAACGCCTCGACGGTCTGGTCTTTGGCAGTCACCAGCCTTCCGCGCTCTAACTCTTTCTGCGCTTCCTTCAGATTCCTCTTTGCCTCTTGCTCTGTATCTCCATAGCGTGAGAGGCGCTGACCGTTCGGGAGACGAACACTTGCTACCCATCGGTTATCACTTGTTCGCTGATAGACTGACCCGCTTCCATACTCCCGACGGGGCTTCTTCGACTTCTTCTTTTCGTCATCACTCATGTTGCGCTAGCCCTTTCGCAAGCCCGCTCCGTTCAACGGGACGGGTTCCTGACCACAATACCTCTTCTTATCGCTATCCTCCATTTTGAAGACCCCTGGCTTGAGCCACGGGGATGAAAAAATGGCTGCACGGCCTCGCAGAGAACCCATTTCCACTTCTGCACTCCTGTGAGAGAAGAGATCAGTAGTACATTGACAACTCAATAGTGTTTGGGCGTTCCAGGGTAAACCGTTCCCCTGGGTAAAAGCACTAACGTACCAATTGATCACTGTACATAGTCTCTTTCTTCTGCCAGGAACAAAAACCACGTTCCTGATGAACTACCAGATTGAGAACCTACCCTGGGGCTCAGGGAAAGGTATATGCCTGTGGAGGCGGTGTAAGACGAGGCTGGATGAGAGTCCATTCTCGCAACCTCCAACCAAGCAGGAAAGCCCTATCGTGAGGTAGGGAAGCCCCGCGGCTTTAGCCCTGGGGAGATGTCACGGGAAAAGAAAGGCCCAGCGTACAAGCCGGGCCGTAACTCGCATCACGCCAGTTCTCGACGTTCCTGCATCCACTGACGTACTTCAATCAGATCAAAGCGGTACGCTCGCCGCCCGAAGGGGTGATAGGGAAGGCCCTCTTTGTGGATCAACTCTGAGACCTTCGTCTTGCCCAGCTGCAAGAACTGGCACAACCCGTCCATGTCTACCAGTGGCTCCGATGAAAAAGGCGGAGTTGCTGGACGAGGAAAGTGCTGCTTGCTCATTCGTTTCTGCGATGATTGCTTTCTGGTCATAACTCCTCTTTCTCCCGTGGGGGTTGTACAGCCTCCAGGGCCTTCTGAACCAACGGGTAACCTGCCTCCTGAGCGAACTGAAGCCAGTTTTCACGCCCTTGCTTCACCTTGAACCGGTGTGCCGGTACATCAACTTGAGGGTAGTTTTTTGCCTCTCCAACCTCCATCCAGATGCGTTGTGGTTCGCATCTCTCACACCACCAACATCCGGCACTCAAACACATTGCAATGGCCTTGTGAGCCACTTGACGCCATTTCTCGTAACGGGTGGTACAGGGATGGGTGTCCCCTTCGGGGCGAGGGTGTGGCGGTAGTACTTTGGTACCATCCTCTTTCTGTGGTTCGTCCTCTGGTGCGGATTGAGAGATGTTCACAGAAGGGAGTGGCGACAGTGGCGACAGTGAACCCCTATTTTCCCTATACCTGGCCTCTGGATTCACTTTCGAGAGACTCGTTTCACTGTCGCCACTGTCGCCATGGATATCTAAAGAGGCTTCTAGAGGGGCATCAGGGCGTGGCGATAGTACTTTTTTCACTGTCGCCCCACTGTCGCCACTCGTGGGAGTGGTGCCCGTCTCCTCGAAGAGGGCGAGTGGCTGTGGATCGTCTTCCCGAGCCAGCAGACCGATGCCCCGATAGGTGATGCGCCCTCGAAGTTCGCCCCACTCAAAGCGTTTTTTCATCTCTTTGCCGAACTCCCGACCATTGATGCAGCGCCCCATCTGGTTGTCTTCACTCCACTTGCGGTAGGCGTCATAGAGCGGCTGGCCCTTGACGGACGCCTCTGGCAAGGTAACGCAGCACTCCTGGAGGAACAGGAGCAGTTTGTCCTCTTCCTGTCGGTACCGGTCCGTCGCCAGTTTGATGGAGGGTGGGATGGAGAGTCCCTGCTGTTGCCAGGCGAGACAGCCGCGGACTAACCAGGCCAGAATGCCGCTCTGTTCCCGCTGCAAGGCGTCCCGCAAGTTCAGATCCGCATGCCGCTCGTTGGGGGCTTTGGGCTCCTCAAGAAAGCGCATGTTGAATTCAATGAGGCAGGCACGAGGCCAGAAGGCATCATCGCGCGCATCGGCGTGAGGCTTGTAGTTGGTCATCAGCAGCAGCTTATGCGTTGGCGTAAAGCTGTACTGATGCCCATGGATCTGCCGGGTGGAGACCTCGCCGGCTCCCGTGAGCAGCTTAATTTGCGCGATGTTGAGTCGGTCGCCCTCTTTGGGTTCGCTGCCCCAGGCCAACCGCTTGCCCTGTAAATCGACGAGATGCGGGGTCGCGGCCCCTTCGGTCCGATTCTTGTCTCGGACAAGAAACACATCGTTGCTGACCGCACCGACGAGAGGGCCTAAGACCGCTTTGAGGATGCTGAGCAGCGTATCCTTGCCGTTGCGTCCTTGCAGGCCATAGAGGATCGGGAAGATATGTGTCGTGGTCACGCCCGTGATGCCGTAGCCTAAGAGTCGTTGCAAGAAGTCAATGAGGGCGTCGCGATCTGGCTTGTCCTCAAAGATTTCCTGCAAGAAGCGTTCAAAGCGCGGGCAGGGAGTATCCAGTCCGGTCCACTCCGTCGGCGAGACGGTGCGAATGTAGTCGTCTGCGGCACCTTTGCGACATTCTCCGGTATGCAGATCAATCACCCCATTGGGCACGGCCAGCAGCCAGGGATCAGTATCCCAGACGCTGGAGGTGATGCCCATCCTGGCTTGAATGAAGAGCGATACGCTGTTCATGCGTTTGGCCCCCTGCAAGTCTTTGGCACGTGCCTGCAATCCATTGATCTGGTTGGTCAGCGCCTTATAACGTTTGGAGAGGGCCTCGGCCTCGTTGCTGTCTTGACTGCCTTGCAGGGCTTGCAGCTGGATGCCCATCTCCACATGCGTCGTGTTGAGAATGGCCGCTGCTTTGAGGTAGAGGCTACTGAGCACGCCTGAGACGAGCAGGCGGACCCTGGCCGTCTCGTCCTGCTTCCAGTGATGCCCATTCCAGAGGTACCATTTACCATCGCTATGGTCATAGCACACCTGATCGGCGAAGACCTCAGCAAAGAAGTCTGCATCCCCTAATTCGTTCTTGCCGAGGAAGGTCAGCACGTTGGAGATGGGAACTTCTTTGGGAGTAAGCTGGTATCGCTTGTGCTTCTTAGAGGTATTCATACATGCGCTCCCATGGTCTGTAGGATCGCCCAGGATTATAGACAACACGACACAGGGCAGCGGCTTTCCGAAGGGTCTCTTGTCCATAGGTGCTCTGCCCGTTGCGCACCGTGTCCCACTTCTCTCGGTAGAGGGCACTCTTGCGGAAGAGGCGATCCATGCGTTCAGGATCGCGCCCCGTCCAGAACGCCAGCATCAGACACAGGGCCATGTCTGCCTCCGATGCCGATGGGTAGCCCGCCGATCCCTGATAGAAGAGGGCGCGGAACTTGCCACCATTGCTGGCCGCAGTTGCTTTCTGTACAAGTGCCTCATCATCTAAGCTGATGGTTGGGGATGCGTACGAGATCGCTGGCGTGGCTGACGACGCCAGTACAGTAATCTCAGCAGAGAGGGCGTCTAAGGCCCCCTGGTTCGTTTCAATCGTGGTTGGCGTCCCCTCTACCCATTTCCCGGTGATGGTGAAGTAGCGGTCCTCACAGTACATCTCAATGGCCGCATCTCGATGGAGCGGCTGCAGCTGCGGGAGTGACTTGGAGATGAACCGTCGGATTCCTTTGGGCACGATCCCGCCTACCAGGATATGCACGCCGGTCCCGCCTGGCGAATATTCCGCGTAGCTTGCCAGCCGGGTGATAATGGTCCAGGCCCAGGGTTCGATCTGGCCGTCTGCGTCCAGACAATGATCGATATCCACGCCCGTGAGATCTCGACGGAACATATAGCCAATGCCGTCGTAGCGTTCGGGATACGTCTGCCAGGTAGTGTAGGCCCGCTCATAGCTTGCCCAGGTCGCAGGATCGTTGGGGCGGGCCTGCCCACCTGTCCATGGGTTGTAGGGCACTTTGGTGAGCTTGTTCTTGTTGTCCTTACGTTGCTCTTTGCGCCAGCAAACCCATTGAGGACGGGCTTGCAGTTCGCGAAGTGCCGGAAGGGTCGGCTCGCTCATGGCTGCACCTCCTGAGAGGCAATGAAGCCGAGCTTGTCGGCGGTCAGGCCGTAGAGGGTACAGAGGTGCTTGCGATAGAGCGGGCTCGGTTTGTTGTATCCATTCTCCCAGCGGCGTACCGCGTCAGTGGTGAGCCCAACGGACGGTCTGCCCTCGGCCTCGCAGCGGCTGACCAGTTCCTTGACCACATCCTGTTGTGACCAGCCGCGCAAGAGGCGCTGGTATTTCAGGGGCGAATACGCAGCGGGAAACGGGCGCGTGCGGTGTTGCGAAAAATCGGTCTGTGGTATCATTTTGAATGGAGCTCCTTCTGATGTCTGCCAGATCCCGCCGTGGAAAAGCAGAAGATCTGACCGACGATTGACAATGATCAAGAGTGAGCGACGGTTGCTGGTCCGTGTGGTTGCACACACGAGCCAGCATTTTTTTGTCTCTTTCCATGCATGCTCGTCTTCATTCGCATGCCAGCAACATAGCAGTTCAGTGCTGAACGCGTTCTGAAATGGCGCTGAACTTCTGCTGAACGTTCGCTGTCAACCAGTTCAGTGCAACATGACCTCTCAGTGAAATGGCGCTGCAAAATCGTTCAGCGCCGTCAAAGAAGTGCCGGGATGCGCAACCCGTCTTGGCATCGCTGCATTTCATCGCCTGTTCAGCAGAGCCGGTATCGCCACCCGGCGGAATCGGGCCGTTGCCGTTTTGCCTGATGAAAGGTGATGAATGCAGACGTAGAGCCGCGTGAGCATCGCTGAAAACAGGTGGTACTCTCCGAGAAAAATCACCTGTCACCCCTCTTGAGATGCACGTGTTGCCATCACCATACCAATAGGCGTCTGTCTGGCGTCGGCAGAGCGCTTGAACGGCGTCTGAACTTGAGTTCAGACGGGCTCTTCAGATGGCATCTGCCTTGCCCATGCGTCGGAAGACGTGTTCCGATGGGTCATGCCTCTGGTGCAGACGGCAAAAGCTTCCGTCTTCGCCATGAGAATCGCGCTGCGGAAATGTGGGCGTCTGAAAAGCATCTCAAGGCAGCAGAGAAGCGCGTGGAAGCATCGGAATGCAGCGTGGCTCTCTTCCAAAAACATGCCATATGGTGTCCGTATGAGTCGGGTCCTAACTCTTGTGTTCAGATGGATCGCGCCATCGGTACCCTCTCTGCTGTGACTATCCTCGTATCTGTTTGTGCGTTGGTGCCGCAAGTGCAGCCCGTCTTTTCCGATACTGTTGGTAGGCGGGAAAATGCTGAGGGAAGTAGACCGTCCAGAGCCAGGTGGCAAAGGTGTTGACGTATGGGATGGGGTAGGCCCACGCTTGCACCACGTGGCCATTGGGACAGCAATGAGCATACGTTCGTCGCACGTGATCAGCAATGCCGATCACCTCGCGTGCATAGATTGACCAACCCTGTCCGACCGAGATCTCAAGTATGGCTTCGTTGTCGATCGCTAGATTGATGAGGGCCTCCAGATTGTAGAGATGCTTGAACAGTTCGCCCATGATGGAAAAGTAACCCTCTGGTACGTGGTTCAAGTTCTTGAGAGCACGTGAGCGCATGGCATCCGTGATCGTGTGAAGAGCGGATGCAGGCGCTTGTCGTTTGCGGGCCTCTGAGAATGCCTTGGTCAGTTTGAGCTTGAAGGCAACGACTTGGCGCGTGTTGCGGCTCAAGGTGCCTGCAAAGATGGCCTGATTTTCGTTGAGCATGGCATACGTGGGTTTCTCACCTCCACGATTGCCCTTTTTCACTGCCGTTTGAAACGGCAGTGAACCTAACTCTTCCAGTTCCTCTTGATAGGTGCGTAACGTTTCCATAAAATGCTTATGTTCAATTCCCAATGACTCAGCGACAAGACGACTGTCGATCCGATGTTCACCTTCTACTGCAATAATTTGAAGGCCAGTTTCCATACGTGCATCTCACTTTCC
>DAOTTD010000129.1:0-30539 GCA_034438015.1 Ktedonobacteraceae bacterium
AGTCTATCAAATGTTGGCAGGTATGAATTTAGGTAGCGAGTGGCTTACTATTCAAAGTGTTAGCTCTAATGGTTCAATACGTCCGTTAGCAGAAATACATGAGGACATCTGGCGTGCTGTTAATAAGGCATCTCCCCATTATCTGGGCAAGTAAATACACTTAAGGTTTGTAGCTAGATGTTTTTCTGCATCCCTCTTTGGATTCCTCAGACGATCGTGAAGCACTTCATTCACGATATCTTGACTTTTCGAAGTTATCCAATCGGCACCGAAACGTTGTACTAATTCTGCTATTTTATCTTATTCTCCAGTCTGAACTCAGAATTATGGTGTATAATAATGCCAAAGAGTTTACTAAAGTGGCTATTTTTAACAGCAGCAACAACTGCTGTGTAAGGAAAAAAGAGTGAGTGCCAGATTAACTCGTGAGGAGCTTACGATTATATGGGCACTTAGAGATGCAGGAGTTGCTGTTCCAGAGGCAACTTTAGCTGTAATCATGATCACTCGTGGGCACGCACGTCCTGAAGGCGAGCTTGCTGACATAATCCGTCAATATCAAAACCTTGAAGATCGAACCGTATCTGAAGAAGCTATAGCTCAATTGAAAGCAAAAGGATGGCTTGTTGTATCAAAATCATATGATCAAAACTTAATACATCAAGCACCTGATCTTAAGGAGAAGCTAGCAGAGACGTTGGAAGATCCTTCACTTCCCAATCAGCTCTCAAAATTGCGCTCAACGCTTGAGCGCAATATTCGTATTCTTGGTTCTATGAATGACCAATTTGTGTATGGAAGCTACTTAGATTTATTACGTACCGCACAACGTGAGATTTGCCTACCAATGCTGGCTACATCCCCCCATCTTTCTTCGGTTCCTATTCTTCAAGAACGTGCAAGAAGGGGCGTTCATGTGCGTATTTTACTCGGTGCACCTGAAATAGTAGCTAAACTTCGAGGTCAAACATTTGTGGCAATGGCTAGAGATTCAATTAGTGGCTGGGCTGAGAACGCGCGAGGTATTGAGCGAATGGAGGTAAGAGTCGCTCATTCATTTGAGAATATGTTTATTGCTACGTCTATGAGTATAGATGAGCATATTCTTCGCTTTGATGTATACGATCCTTTAAGACAGCGGAGTCTTGAGGGGATAATGCTAGAAGTGGAATCACCTGTAGGTTTACAATTTAATTTAGTTAGCCTTTTTCAAATCTATTTTAATGATGCTTGGAATCAGGCAGAGCCAGTTCAACGGTTTGGAAAAGTGAGGTGGTGGTTGACTAGAGGTTGGCAGTGGTGGGCTTTTATATTGTCTACCATCATTGCATTTATGTTAAGCGCCTCTTTTTGGGGAGGGATAGTTGGATCTGTTGCAGCAACATTTTTAGTAAATGCCCTTGTTTCGTCTTGGCCTACTATTCATTCATTAATTAGGAGGATGCGAGATGATTAATCCAGGTTTCTGCGCGGGCTGTGCCCCCAATTTGCCAGATTTAGAGTGCCAGGGGTGCTTCAAAAGATTGGGCATAATTAAAGTGCATTGGGAATGTTGGTCTGAATGCAATTTGGCATGTCCATTTTGTTATCGGACGCGTGGTATTCCATTAGATACAGAGGAAGCAAAGAAATTATTAGAAGCGGTGAGTACAAGTGGTGCTACGATAATTACTTTTGCAGGAGGAGATCCATCAATTCGGCCTGATATTATTCAGCTAATTAGCTATGCACATACCTTGGGGGTGCAGGTGGAAGTTCAGACAAACTCTCATCATTTAAAGTCTGATTTTATTGAGGCATTAGAAAAAGTTGAGTTAGTTGGGATGTCGCTTGATGGACCAGATGCAAATACTCATGATAGTTTCCGTAATAAACCAGGCAATTTTAACAGAGTTATGACTTTGCTTAGAACTCTGAGCGCGAAAGAAGTTCCTTTAATAGTTCGAACAATAGTAGCTAAGCCGAATAATATAATGATTCCTCGAATGGCCAATTTATTAGAAGAGTTCTCAAATATTATTAAGTGGTCTCTTATGGAATTTAGTCCTGTTGGAGAAGGATTTTTCAATTGTGAAAGATATAAGCTTGATCGAGATGTATTTGATAAGATCACGGACGAAGTTAAAAAAGCTTATAAGGGTTCAGGTCAAGTCGATGTATATCGAACAGAGTCAAAGCTAGGAACATATGTTATTATTACTCCTCACGGGTACATGTACGGTACTACTCAACCGGCTGTCAACGGCGTATATCCTACTATTGGGTCGATTCTTCGCCAACATTTAGTTGTATTGGCTGAGAAGCATACTTTCTCGAAAGAAAATCACATACTCCGGTATAGTAAAGATTTACTTCATACTCAGCAGAATTGATAAAGTGTGTCAGTTCCGCATAGCGTTTGTAGAGTATCAGCGTTTCATAATCAGCACCTTAAAGTTGCCCATTCCCGCAGGATCAGCCAGGGCCATAACGCCCTGACGCAGGTTGTACCATTGGAGGAGCGCCACCTGGCCGCGATCGCTGCCGCGCGCGGTATCGATGATAGCGAAATCGCGTGCGCGTGTTCGCTCCAACTCCTCGTAGATGCCCAGCCCGCTCAGCCACTGGCGCTGCGTAGTAAAGGCGTGCAGGCGCAGACCGTGATGGCGACCCTCGTTGATCAGCGCACTGAAATTGACGTGCGCGGTAATATCTTGCTCGCCCGGACGCGCCAGGGGACGATCCGTCAACTGGTGGCGCAAGTAGCAGGCGAGCGTTCCTTGAGGGCGATACGGCGTGTACAATTCCCGCGCCCTGTCGCCGTAGTCGATCGCGAGGAGAAAGCCGCGCCTTTTGCGTCTCTGCGCTGGCCCCAGGAGGCGCCGCGCCGATCGCGCCATCCAGCGTGTAGCGTCCAGATTGATCTCGGCGCGCCAGCCGTCCTCGAACGTCGGCCAGGGGATTTTGTAGCTATCGAGGTAGGCGGCCACCTCCGGGCTGCTCGGCTCGTCCAGCAGCTCGTAGAAGCGACCATCCTGCGCCGCCACATAGACCTCGTAGAGTCTCTTCTCATGCAGTGCGACGATATGGACCGGGAACGCGTCCACCAGTTCGTTCGAGAGGAGGACGGAAGGGGCGTCGGTCTGCTCGCCGAGCGCATCCTGGCCTGCACTGATATCCTCGCAGCCATAGTCGAGGGCCTCGGAGAAGGTGGGATACTCCGTAGCGGCCCATGCCTGGATGCCCGCTGCGAGATCGCCACGGCCCGCGCCTTGTTCGCGCACCACGAAGGGGGCCGGGCGGGCGAGCAGTTCCCACATCTGGTAGAGCTGGCGTCCGAAGCAGCGTGCGAAGAAAGACGAAACGTCCGCACTGGTGTAGTAGTCGCCCTCCCAGCCCATCTTCGCGGCCCCGGTCACATAGTAGCCATAGCCGGGCTCGTAGAGAGCCATGCGCATATAATCGGCGAAAGTAATAGGACCCTCGCGCTGGATGCGTGCGAGGATCAACTGCTGCAATGGTGACATATGACTATCCGCGCCTCTTTTCCGTGGAAGCTCCAGCGGGACTATGCACCGAAGTTCACCACCAGCAGATCCAGGGCCATCTCTGGCGCCATGCGGCTGCGCTTGAGGGCGGCATCGGTCGCCATCAACTGGCGATAGATGTCCTCCAACTGGGACACGCTAAAGTTGCCCACCTGGCGGAAACACTTATCCACAAGGAATGGGGCCATGCCTAGCGTAGAGGCGATCTGAGGCGTACGCATACCCTTCTGTGCCAGCTCCTTCACCAGCAGCAGCGAGCGCACCTGGAAGGTAATCGTGCTGACCAGCTTGATAGGAGCCTCACCATCGGCCAGCAGATCGTGCAGGATGTTCAGTGCCTGTTTGCGATTGCGCTGGGCGAGGGCATCGGTCAGATCGAAGATGCGCGCCTCCTGCACCTGCGCCGACAGGCTGCGCACGACCTGAATAGTGATCGTCTCATCCCGCCCCACATACGTCGCCAGCTTGTCCAGTTCATTCGCCAGCAGGCGCAGATTATTGCCGCTGAAGTTCGCCAGCAGCGCGGCGGCATCGGGCATAATCTTCGCGTGGGTGCTCTTCGCGCGATTGATGATCCACTTCTCCAGGGCTGCGCCCTTCGGGACCGTACTCTGTATGACCTTGCCATGCTTCTCGGCGGCCTTCACCAGCGGATTTGCGGCATCTAGCGGCTCATCGACCAGCGCGACAAGCACCGTCGTCTCCGGCATATGGGCGACGTGTTCAGCGAGCGCCTTTTCGAAGCCCGCGCGCGTCAGGACGGTAGATTTCGCCTTCTTGCCCTTCTTGCCCTTACCGGACTGTGCGGGCTGCGCGTCCGTGCTATCTTGGGTCGCCTGAGCTTCGCCGCGCTTCCTCTTAGGGAGGCCATCGAGGACGACGAGGCGCTGTTCGGAGAGAAACGGCAGCGTATCGCTCGTAATGATCAGCGTCTTCAGGTCGGCCTCGGCACCATCGTAGATATCCTGGTTATAGCCGAAGTCGCCCTGTGCGCGCAGTTTTTTTAGCTGTTCGCGGCTGCTGAACTCGTCATCGCCGTGAAGAAGATAGAACATAATATTATGAGTTTCTTGACTTTACCCTTCTTCGGCTGCTAAGCCCCGCCTGATATAGTCACGCTTATTCCGGTTAGCGATAGCTAGATCCGTCAGCATAGCGACGATCAGGCCCATAATCGAGCAAAGCAGGACTGAGCCGAAGAAGACATTGCCACCATTCGCGCCGGGCAAAGGCGTATCGTAGATCAGCGTTCCGGCCCAGCCGAGGAGGACCAGAAAACCGAGCAGCACGCCGGCAAATGCGCCAACGACAACCGCCATATGGCTCTTCACAGCACTTATCCAGTAAGCGAGAAATAGAGAGACCGGAAGCGCGAGTAAGAGACCGAAGAAGTCGCCGATAAAAATAGGGTCAGTGATGCTGACCTTGAGCGATGGCAAAAGAGTAGGGTCCATGCTAAAAAGCCTCCTATAGAATTCTTGATCGCATATATATTCTCAATTATACGGCAGTTCTGGTGATTGTGACAATACACAGTTCAGGGCGCGGCGCGGATCAAACGTTGCCCGGATGTGGAACCATGGATCAAACGTTGCCCGGATGTAGGGGCGCTCACCAACCGACCGATGTAGGGGCGCGGTTCACAAGCCCGTGCATCGGCCTGTGGAGCGCGGCGGACTTATAAATCGCGCCCCTACAAATGGAACCGTGCCTATGGTTAAGGAACTATGGGCACGGTTCCACAATGACGCGCATTCTGCGAGGGTTTAGGCCTGGATCCTCTCCAGGGCGCCGCTGACATTGTGGCCGGCGCGCCGGCGGCTATGCTGCCACTCGACAAGCGTAGTGCGCAGAGTAGAGGACAGCGATGCATTGCGTTGGTGCGCGTGGTAGAGCGCCCAGCCGATCTTAGGCAGGCTCAGTGCATCGGAATAGACAAGGTAGCGGCTCTCCCAGGTGGGCTGGAACTTCTTTTTGAAATTGAAGAGCGACTGATTCTTGGCAGGATTGCCGAAGCGATCGGTCAGAAAATCGATGCTATTACCCAGGAACGTCTCGTCCCCGGCATTCGCATTGCTCAGCGGGGCCAGGCCCAGGCTCACCCGCTCGGCGCCCTGGCTCTTCATATATTCGAGCGAACGAGCCAGCAGGAGTTCCATCGTCCCTGGGGCGGGCTCCTGTGCGCGTCGCATCAGATCAAGGCCCCAGCCGCGCCGACCATAGATCGGCACGAACGTCACAAAGGCGTGCACCTTCTCGGAGGCGTCGACGGCCACGGCGGTGAGCTGCTCGCAAT
Organism: Ktedonobacteraceae bacterium; assembly: GCA_034438015.1. GTDB lineage: Bacteria > Chloroflexota > Ktedonobacteria > Ktedonobacterales > Ktedonobacteraceae > JACDAE01. The sequence continues at coordinate 5,824 of DAOTTD010000129.1, forward strand.
CGCCCAGAGGATCGAAGCATCCCATACTGAAGCCCATCTCGGAGCCGCCCTTGCTGGCAAGCCAGGAGCGAGAGATCTGCTCCATCTGTAGAAGCTGGGAAAGATCGTCGACCTGTCCACGGTAGAACACAACGCGCAGACCGTCCTTCTCCGCCCTTTTCGCGCTGGAGCGGACATTGGCCATCGCGCCACCTTTCAGCGTAAAGTTCTGCGCGTCAACGACAGCATCCTCACCAATCTTCAGCAGGTGGAGCGAGGAGGCGCGGTAGAGATCGACGAACCCGGCGCGCACCTGCCAGAAGACGATCGTCCAATCCTGCTCGCGGCAGAACTCGATGAACTGCTTGAGAGCCGGCTCTATCTCGTCCTCGGGACCGATAGGGTCGCCCGCTACGACGGCTGTGCTTCCCTCCAGCACGTAGCTGATAACTACTCGGCCTGACTGCGAGAAGAAGTATGACTTGTCGGAGTCGAGGGCGAAGTACGAGATGGAATTTTTCCCATAGAAGCGCACGAGTTCGGTGGCCCGATGACGGTTCTCCCGATTGGGTAGCAGGACAGCAGCGACAGGGCGGAAGAGCTGGGCCATACCATATAGGACCGCGCTGACACAGAGGACGGGTAGGGCACGCTCAAAGAAGGACGCAGGAGTTGCGTGCATATGCGCGTGCGTAAGAATACGCAGAACAACGTCCTCGAAACCGAAGCGTTCGATAAAAGGTGCGAACTGATCATACAATGCCAGAAAGCCCCCGATAGTGTAAAACGTCACCACACCCAGACCCAGGCCGAGCGCGATGTAGCCTCGCCAGACCGAGGGCGGATCGCTTTTCGCGCGAAAGAAACTGGCAAGCGTGCCGAGCAGCATCGTCAGGAGTAAAGCCACAAGCGTCGCCAGCACTGAGCCGCTGCGCAGCACATGCAGCAGCGAAGAGAGCGCCAGAAGCACAACCGTCACGTGCCAGGCATGTTTTTTGCCACGCGCAAGCCCATAGGAGAGCATAATCAGAAAGAATCCCACCACCACGGTCAGCGTCTGCGCCTGAATTCTATGCGGAACGATGGGCCACGCGCCCAACAGGATATCCCAGTTTAGCCTGGGCACTATTGCGGAGAGCATATCCGCCAGTCCTACCATACAGATGACCGATCCTACGGTATTACGTATCATAAAGCGAGCCTGATAGGGAGAGGGAAATGGTAGATGACTTCCCCGTTTTAGCATGGCCATTCCTCAATTCTTTCGTCACAGAATTGTCTCGTCACAGAATTGTTATACATCGTCAACACCGACACCTTGCACCCTTATCTCACCAATAAATGTAGAGTAGAAGCGTATAACGCTTGTCAATTATACTACACCACAAATGACTCAAATATCCCACTATAAAACTTTTGGAGTAATCAAGGTAGCGACCAGGCATAGAAAAATTTCTACGATTCAATTGTAACAGTCGGGCATTACAAAACCGTTAAGGACGTGTTACGCTTTCGTAACCGGCTAGAGTGCAAAGGTGTCAAGATAGAGAGAACATAACCGCGCCAATATTGTAGACGCCACAGAGCGCGAAATTATTGCATACATTTTTACTTGCAACACGATTTCTCATTATTTCGTATATAGGGCAGTATAGCAAAAAGAGAAAGGGCCATAACCGGTATGGTCCAAAAGTTCCATATAGTTCCATTAGGAAAAGCGAGGCACGGCGATGATGCATAGAATGACGACACTTGGACTCGATGAGCGGCTGGAACGCGTTCTGGCGTACGCGCTCGGCTGGGTATCGGGCCTTTTACTTTTCCTGTTTGAGAAGAATCGCGACGTGCGCTGGCATGCCCTGCAGTCCATGATCGTATTCGGCACCCTCTCCATCCTGATCGTGGGAGTCAGCATGCTCAAGTGGATGTTGAGCACCATCTGGTTTTTGAACATAATCACGAACTTCGGGCTGGGCCTGCTCTCGAACGTATTGTTCTGGGTAAGCGTCCTGCTCTGGGTATGGCTCATGGTGATGGCGTGGTTCAAGCGCGATTATCGTCTGCCATTCATCAGTGATTGGATTCGTCGAATTGTGTAGTCTCTACTTTCTCTCCCGATAGAGCAGTCCGAGCGTCAGGCCGAAGGCCAGGTGGCGCAGGATATTTTGCAGGAACGAGATCCAGTTGGCGAGCTTCGGCAGCTCGCCGTTTTTGATAAGTGGGTGGTACTTATCAGCCAGTGGAGTAAGCCACCAGGCACCTACAATAAATGTCTCGCCGAAGATAGCTCCCTTCAACCAATCGGGGCCGGGCAGGAAGCGCCTGGCAACTGCGGCGTAAATCTCGCCCAGGACGACGCCATTGAGCAGGTGAATGACCCATGATAGCACGAAAAAGCGCTTCGAGCGCGACTCCCCCTCCAATAGACCCTGAATAAAGCGGGTATCGCTGAAGCGGTTGCCAATGATCGCCTTGTCCCCCTCCATCACGATGCTATAGACAATAGTCGCCAGCAGCCCGGCCCAGGCAGCCCGGCCTGGGCGCCAGTCGCGTGAGATAACGCTACGTAATATGTTCATCTTTCCTTTCCATTCCATAGTAGGGATGGGGCTGGCCCCCATCCGGTGACCACTTGTGGTGAACGCGCTCCCTGAGCCGGATGGGGGCCAGCCCCATTTCTCTCACCGACACATTTTTTCATCAATTCTGCGATCGGGGTAGGGACCAGCTTCTAGCGCGTCCGGATTGATCATGTTCCTTCCCTCTAACGACGAGAAAAACGTGCCCAACGGGTAGGAAATGATCAATCCGGACGCGCCGAGGCTGGTCCCTACCCCAAAAATCTCTTCACTGAAAAGTGTCAGTGAGAGAACCATCCGGCTCGGCCAGCGCGATCAGGCCGGGGAGCAGCGTTCTGGGGAACCCGGATGGGGGCAAGCCCCTTCCCTACTATTGTTGGAAGGGGCTGCAATAAACTATCCCTCTTGCAGGACCTCACGCATGTAGTCGCGCAATGCGGGCGCGATATCGGGGCGCTTCAGGGCATAGGCGATCGAGGTCGTCAGGAGGCCCAGGGGGTTGCCGGTATCGTAGCGTATGCCGGTGAAGCGCAGACCATAGCAGTGGCCCGCCAGCGCCTGCTGCTCGATAGCATCCGTAACCTGGATCTCGCCACCTCTTCCCGGCGGCGTCTTCTCCAGGATTGCAAAGATGTCCGGCGTCAGGATGTAGCGGCCCGCGACCGCCAGGTCGGAGGGGGCCTCGTTCAGCGGCGGCTTCTCGACGAGGTGCGTGACCTGCACCACATTGGGCTCAAGCTCATTGACCGACGCGATACCGTAGGATGAGATGAGTGCAGGCGGTGACGTGAAGAGCGAGAGGACGGAGCCGTGGTACTTTTCGTACACATCGATCATGAGCGGCAGGCACGGCGTCTCGGGAGCGACCAGCTCGTCGCCGAGCATAACGACAAAGGGCTCGTCGCCGACCAGCTCTTTGGCGCAAAGGACCGCGTGTCCCAGGCCAAGAGGCTCCGGCTGGCGTACGGAGGTATAGGTCGCTAACTTTTGCACGCGACGCAGCTCGTCCAGTTCTTTGCGCTTGCCCTTGCGCTCCAGCGCCTGCTCCAGCTCGGGAAACACATCGAAATGGTCCTCGATGCTGCGTTTACTGCGACTCGTCACAAAAATAATCTCTTCGATGCCCGACTCGACCGCTTCCTCGACGATATACTGCAACGTCGGCTTATCAACGAGAGGAAGTAACTCTTTGGGCACTATTTTGCTGGCTGGTAGCACGCGTGTTCCCAGACCAGCTACGGGTAACACCGCTTTGCGAATTCTCATTTTTCCTCCTTAATTATACTATTCAACAGTAGGAAGGGGCTTGCCCCCATCCGGCTCGGGGAGCGTGATCAGCCCGGGGCAACGTTCTCGAGGAACCGGATGGGGGCAAGCCCCATCCCTACTATGGGCTCCACCTGCGACTTTTGAATAGCCCTGCTTTCTACTGTTGGACTTAGACGTATTGTAGTGGATAGCGCACCATTGGTCAATCTGGATGGTTGTTTTCATATTAAGACGAGGATGGCTGGCATTTTTCCCTCTCCCTACCATATAGACGAGGATGGCTGGCGTTTTTCCCTCTCTGTCTATTTGTAGGGATCAGCTTCAGCGCGTCTGGATTTATCATGCCCCTCTTCTTTAACTCCATTGTCATCCATCTGCCATCAATATTCACTCTTTTTACGCCAACACGATCCTGCAACAGCCCTGCCACATCAAACAAAAAGGCATTGATATTTGATGGTGTCGAGGTGCTGGACATCTAACGAGATGCTACCGGGCTGCGGGCGATCGGTGACCGTGCCCATCACCGATCGCCACACGACTGACGGAAAAAAGGTTCGATTCTGGCAATACCTCAACCAAATCTTAACCACATTATAACTACATCGCCCTTCTCACACCCTGTATCGCCCGATTATTCTTGTATGAGTACATATTTCTAATTTTCACAAGATTTTTTTGACTTTATTAAAGCTTCCTGGCTGTGTCTGGAGAATTTGTATGATAGGACTCGCTGGTAGAACGCTTGATCACTATACGCTGGGGCAGCGCGTGGGCAAGGGTGGAATGGCCGACGTATATCTTGGGTACGATCCCCATTTCCAGCGTCCGGTTGCAGTTAAAATATTCAAGCAGGAAAGCGATGGGATGCTGCGGCGTTTTATGCGCGAGGCAAAAATCATGGCGGCCCTGCATCACCCGCATCTCATGCCCGTCTTCGATACAGGGGAGGGCGAGGTGGATGGCGTTACGCGCTATTATATCGTCATGCCCTTCATCGACGGCGGCACATTGGGCAAGCGTATACAGCACTCGATCCTCTCGCCAGACGAAGCTAGCAACTACCTGTTCGATATCGCCTCGGCCCTCGATTATCTGCACAGGCATGGCATTATTCATCGCGATATTAAATCTACGAATGTTCTCCTCAGTACTGATGATCTCTGCTACCTGTCAGATCTAGGCGTTGCGCGTATCATGGATGATACAAGCTCTCTCACCACCACGGGCAATGTATTGGGGACCGTCGATTATATAGCGCCCGAACTGTTCGTGAGCGACGGGAAGGCCGACGCGCGCAGCGACATCTACTCGCTGGGTGTGCTCCTCTACGAGATGATTACGGGTCGACGGCCCTTCGCCGCCGAGAATCAGGTTGCGCTTGCATCGATGCATGTTAATCAGCCGCCGCCGCTGCCTCGCCTCCTGGTCCCGAACATCTCTCCGCAGGTCGAGCACGTACTGTTGAAAGCGCTAGAGAAGGACCCCGAGCAGCGCTATCCTACGGCAAGTGCGCTGGCGATTGCATTCTATCAAGCCGCAAAGGCGCAATATATTATTACGACTGGCGCGCTGGTCAACCAGGAAGATAGCTACACCCAGATGCCGTTGCCTGCCGCCGCCCTGGCTCAAGACATGACGCAGCGGGCCAATGTGCCAGCAATGCCGCAGAATATGCGCCAGGGGAAGGGCAGACCCGGAGCGCTACCCTCTTCCCGACGCGCACGCAACTTAATCGCACTCTCCGTGTTCCTGATCCTGCTCGTCGTTATCGCAGTTCCCGGTGCGTACCTGCTACAAAAACACAACAGTAACAGGCAGACATATATACGGGTTGACACGCCCTCGCACCCGCTTGTAATCGCCTCTGCCACGGCTACCGTCGTAAGTAAGAAGAAGACCACACCGACGCCGGTGAAGCATATCACGGCGTCGCCGGTACACACAGCGACACCGACTCCGAAGTCAGCGCCCACACTGGTGCCCACTCTTGCTCCAACACCATCGCCCGTAGCTACGACGATGCCGCAGACGTTTCCTGGCGTCAACCTCGTACAGGACCCAGGCTACGAGATGCAGACCTCGAACCAGGTTCAGTCTCCCTGGATCGGGACGCAGGGAAGTACCGGCGTCGACCTGAGCGCGGGTAATGCGCATTCAGGCAATAATAACGCGTGGATCAATACCGGCCCCCGTGGTAATCATTCGTCGGATCTCGGCCAACATATTAATGTGACTCCCAATACTACTTATGTAGTGAGCGTGTATATACGTACTTCTAAGGGTATCGATCCATCTACGACGGTGTTCGGTGTGGAGGGGCAGGACGGCACGAAGCTACAGCAGATCAGCTATAATGCCAGCCCTGATACCTACATGCAGCTTACGCTTATCTTCAATTCGGGGTCAGAGAACTCTGTCTATATCCACATCGGCTTCGATAGTGGCTCGCTGAGCACGTGGGTCCGGGTCGATGACTGGTTTATGCATTCATAAGTTAAGGGTAATATCAGGTAAGCCCGACTACCCGTTATACTTATAAATGTGCACCCAATCAACCTCCATAGAAGCGGATGTCGCACTATCCGGCAGGCCTGTGAGCGCGTCCCCTGAACTGATTGCCAGACCGAACCACATGGGCCTGGTAAAGACGCTGCGTGTCACCGTGCCCTGCAAGACGCCATCGACCAGGAAACGTAGTAGGCCCGGCGTCCATTCGCAAGTGAAGACGTGGAAGGCAGTGGCGAAGCTTCCCGATGCCGTCAATCCAGTGCTTGAGCCATCTATACCATGGTTGGTGAACAGAACTTGGTTCTTTGTGGGCGAGGGCGACTCGAAGATATCGACCTGGGCCGCGTTGGGCGCGGTCGTTTTGGGCCATAGAATCGCATAGGGATCGAGTCCTTTCCCCAATGGCAGCATGGTGCGCACCTCGTACTTGCCGTAGGTCTGCGCCAGTCCAAAGGCCGCCAGCCCGCCGCTGGTATAGGGCTTGCCGTGCGTAGTTTTCCGCTCGATAGCAATGCGGAGCATGCCGTTCTGCACTCGCACCTCTTGCGGCGAGTAGTAGCTCTGGCCGCCCGTATAGGGTCCATTATACGTGTCCCACGTGGAACTGAGCCGGTTCCCATTAAAGTCATCACTATAAATAAGTGTCCAGTTGGCGTCGCCGGTCGAGACATGCGCTGACGCCGGACTCGTCCTCGTTGTCGGGGAGGGACGAACTGGAACAGGCATCGTCGGAAGCGAGGGGAATTGCATCTTCATGCCATTGGAGGAGAGCGGCGCATGACTCGTGCTGGAAGGCGTCATGCCCACCGTGTGGAGGGAGTCTGTTTTCGTGTTCGTGACCATAAATTTGAGGAGCGCCGTCGTCGCACCCGCTGCAATCAGTAGTATCATGGCAAAAATAAGCAAGCGAGACCAGTACTTACGCTGCATTGAGATATTTTCTCCTTATCAATTGGATGAGTCAAAGAAAATGGTATACTCGCCAATGAGTGCATATAATAATATTTTATACCTGTTAGAAATATGGCATTCTGTGCTACCCCTCGCTGATGTGAAAAGAGCCCCAGACAAGATATATGAACCCATAGACACGTTCTTGTCGGTGAAGCTCTCCTAGTCGTTCCTCAAGGAGCCGCCAGGGCTGATCATCGATGGGAGCTGTGGAGGATGGCAATAAATGATGAGTGATGAAGCTGAGGAGGGGATTGAATAGCATCCCGAGCTGCCTGGAGGAGCGTTTTGCACCGAATGCGACCACGTGGGCATCTTTTTGTAAGGAGGCAAGAAGATGATCGAGCGCATCTGGAGAGGTTAAGACTTCATGAGCGGCAAACAGCAATAACCCATCAAACTGGCCAACCAGTTGCACGGTTTGAGCAGTATCCTCAAGCACACGGACGTTACTCCATCGCTGGCTTTCAACCCGTTTTCTCGCCTGTGTCGCCATGTCTGAGCTGATTTCAACCCCGACCACTTCGCCACTGGTTCCAACTGCCTGCACTAAATAGGGGAAACTCGCTCCTGTTCCACACCCCACATCAAGAACCCGATCTCCTTTCTGTAATTCGAGATGCTCTACTGCAACTTTCCGCAGAGAGTGGGTCCATGAGGCCATGAAATTGGGGCGTCGGGAAAGCAGCCAGGTGTAGGGCGCAATGGAAGATTTTCTGCTTTCACGCATATTCATATGGCCTCCCTCAGAAAATGGCGAGAGTACTGTGCTCGTCAATAGTGTAGCGCAAGATGGAGTCGCTGTCCAGATGCATGGGGTTCCCTTTTACACAACTTTGGGATAGCATCCACAAAATGCTCCTGTGTAGGATCACGACATTATTTCTAAATTAAGCGTTTTACAATAGATAAGTATAAATTGTTTGGTATTAGATATCAAGCTATCTAAGGTGAAAGAATGCTTAGTACCCATTACATTACTGTCATGCAAATTGCCTCTCACCTTACGCTATGCTATACTGCTCCACAACAAGTGAGAAGGGAGAATTTATTTTGACACAGGATACATCGAATATGCAGAACCCGTTCATCGTGGGGGAGCGTATCTATTTGCGGCCACTGGAGCCCGCGCAGGACAACCATCTCTACTCCACGTGGCTCAACGATGAGGAGATCCGGCGCTTTTTCTCGATCTACCCGACCAGCGATACACGCGGCAAGGAGCGGCTGGAGAACCTTTACAAAGATTTCAGGCACATTATTTTCGGCGTTGTGCGCATAGACGACAACAGCCTGATCGGCCTGGTGGGCCTCAAAGATATCAACATCCTCAATCAGAGCGCGGAGTTCTACGTGATCATCGACCGCTCCGCACATGGGCGCGGCTACGGTACCGAAGCAACGAAATTGATGGTGCGCTACGGTTTTATGGAATTGAACCTGAATCGCATCCAGACGCAGGATATGGAGGATAACATCGGCGGCTGGCGCGCCGACGAGAAGGCAGGCTTCAAATACGAAGGCACGCTGCGCGAGGTGATTCCCCGCTTCGGCAGGTACCACAATGTGAAGGTCTATAGTCTGCTTAAAAGAGAATTTCTGGAGAATCAATAATCCATTATGAGTATTACGGTCCAGGAAATTACCGATCGGGAGCAGTGGGACGACTTTCTGACCAGTCAGCCGCGTGGGCACCTGCTCCAGTCATACGACTGGAGCGAGCTCAATCAATATCTGGGCGGGCGCGTCTATCGCCTGGGCGCGCTGGAGGATGGTCGTCTCGTAGGGGCGATGCTGCTCTCGGTCGCTCCAGTGCCCTTACCGGCAGCAGTACGGGGCGTGCATTTTCGCTGGTTGTACAGCGTGCGCGGACCCACCGTGGAGAATCCCGCTTCACCAGCCCTTGCAGCCTTGATCACATATGCGCATAAAGTAGCTAAAAAAGAACATGCGGTAGTCTTGCGCGTAGAGCCGAACATCGCCGATGACGATCCCTGCATGGATCTGTGGCTGGCGGCCTATCACAAGCTTGGCTTCCACTCTAATCCCGCCTCGGTCCACGGGCGGCGGAGCTGGGTGCTCGACATAACGCCCAGCGCCGAGGAACTGCTCGCTAACTGCAAGACGACGTGGCGGCAGAACATTCGCGTCGCCGAACGCAAGGGCGTGACTGTGCGCGAAGCGACGAGCGACGAGGATTTCGATAAGTACTACGAGCTGCTGACCGTTACCAGTGAGCGCGATGCATTCTTTATTCACAGCAAAGAGTATCATAAGGAGATTCTGCGCCACTTTGCCAGCAAGAGCGATGCCGTGCTGTACCTGGCGGAGCACGAGGGCGAGGCGCTTGCTGCCAGGATGCTGATCCGTTTTGGGGATTGGTGCTGGGATTTGTTCGGCGCCTCCTCCAACAGTAAGCGCAACCTGAAGGCGACCTACCTGCTGCAGTATCGCTGCTTCCTGTGGGCGAAGTCGCGCGGCTGCCACTATTTCGATTTTCGCACCATTCCAGAGATCCTGGAACCGGGCGAGGAGATGTGGGGTGTCTACGAATACAAGAAGGGCTTCGGCGGCTTCTCGCGCCTGAACATACCTACCCAGGATTATGTCTATCGTCCCTTCATCTACAACATCTGGCGTAGAATGGTAGAACTGCGTCGTGCCCAACGCCATAAAGAGCGCAAGAAGGTAGAACTGGAGCGCGCCGCGCGTGGCAAATCCGCGTAAAGGAATTGTTATGGAAGCTCAGATAATCACCGATCGCCAGCAATGGGATGATTTCGTAGGGGCGTCGGAATGTTGCAATATCACACAATCGTACGAGTGGGGAGAGCTCGCGCGCCATGTCGGCGCGCTCGAGCCGCTGCGCGTGGGGGTCGTCGATGCGGAGGGGAAACTGTGCGCCGTTATGCTCATCCTCGTCTCGCGCGCGCCCGTCCTGAACAGGATCTACTTCTACGCGCCGCGTGGACCTGTGATGGATGATCCCGGCTCGCCGGCAATGACGGTGCTGCTCAATTTCGTCAAAGCGGAGGCGCGCAAGCGTTCGGCCTTCATGCTGGAGGTCGAGCCGAGCGTTATGGATGGCGATGCGCGGTGGCTACGCTCGCTGCAGCGGCACGGTTTTCGCGTCAGTCCCTACGCCAGGCATGTACGCCACGAGTGGGTGCTGGATCTTCGTCCCGATGAGAAGGCGCTGCTCGCGGGAATGAAGGAGAAGTGGCGCTACAATATCCGCCTGGCCAGTCGGAAGGGAATCGTGGTGCGTCGCGGCGTGGGGCAGGCCGATCTTGACACTTTCTATCGTCTCTACGAAACGACCAGCGAGCGTGACCAGTTCTTCATCAACGACAAGGCGCACTACGAAGACATCTTACGCCTGTTCAGCGAGGACGATCGCGCCGCGATCTTCCTGGCGGAGTACGAGGGGCAGGCGATCGCCGGGACGATCGTGCTCTGGCTGGGTCATTGGAGCTGGTACATGTTTGGCGCCTCCTCCAACGAGCATCGCGAGCGCATGCCCAATCACCTCCTGCAATGGACTGGCATGCAGTGGGCGAAATCAAAGGGCTGCTGGTACTATAACTTCCGTGGCATCCCCGACGTGTTGGAAGAGGGGCAGGAGCTATGGGGGGTCTATGTTTTCAAGCGCGGCTTCGGCGGCTTCCCCATGCGCTCACTGGAGACTCACGATCTCGTCTACAATCCCTTTCTTTACGAAGCCTATCGTAAGCTGTTGGATATCAAGCGCTGGCGCGACGAACAGCGACGCAAAAAGATCCTGGCCGTGCATTCGTAATTCCTATTCGTAACTCGTAACTCTTCAGGTGGCCTCTTGACTCATCAGCGCCAAAGGCGCTTCGCAATCCGTTTGGTGTGGGTGACGGGCTGGCGGCGCAGGCCGCCAGCCCGTCACCCACACAGGAGTCGTGCGAGCCGCAAAGCGGCGAGGAGTCAGGACGAGGGGATCTGAACAGTTACCGTAAATCCTGTAGGGCCTCAGCGGGCAAGCGCCGGATGAGGCCCTACAGATTTGTTGGAGATAGGCTGAGAAAAAAATACGGCATTCACCCGATGACGAGTGGCAGATATCTGGTATAGTATTAAATAATGCCAGATGGAGGCACAGGATTATTGAACTATGGCATAGGAGAATATTCAATGCAAGCCATTGCGCCAGAGATAGTATCTATCGCTGATGCTTGCCTTGGTGGTCTGCGCGGACGTTCAGCGCTATTGGTGGGACCAGAAGAGCAACGTTATTCGTACATGAAGTCGTTAAATGTAATGAGAATGAAATATATCTATGAAGAGGATACCCCGGCCCGTATTCCGTATATTCTCCCTCATGTGCAACTGCTGATAAGCGCGCCTTCGCCCTATGGACTCGTGGACGCTCCATTATTGAGCGCGGCAAGAATCGCGAAGGGATGTGATGGACGGCACACGCCGCTCCTCATCTTCGATCTCGCGCCGTACCCGCATGCCTCCGTCGAGGAACTGGCCGGCTTGCTTCCCGCCGTCTGCCTGTACACGCCCGACGATCTGCGCCGCATCGTAGCAAAAGAGATGGCAAAAGCATCTTGATCGGTGTGATACACTAAATATAGCTACATGGATATCGAAATGTAGCACCTGTACTGTGCCCTTTTGTATAGGGTACTTCTTTCTTACTTGAAGAGCGACCTATGGAAGTCATAAAGATCTCTCCCCGTGGCTACTGCTACGGGGTTGTCGATGCATTGCAGATCGTGCGCCAGGCGGCGAAGAATCCGACATTGCCGCGACCCATATATGTGATTGGGCAAATCATCCATAATCGTCATGCCATTAATGAATTGACCGCACTGGGTATTGTGACGCTCGATGGTCCCGACAGAGCCTCTATTCTGGAGCAGGTAGAGGAGGGAACAGTGATATTCACCGCACACGGCGTCTCTCCCCATGTGAAGCAGCGCGCGCAGGAGCGTGGTCTGAATTGTATCGACGCAACCTGTCCCGATGTTACCGTAACGCACGATCTCGTTATCGATCTTGTGGCAAAGGGCTATTATATTCTTTACATAGGAAAAAAGGGCCATCCCGAGCCAGAAGGCGTAATGGGTGAGATACCCGGACACGTGAGCCTGGTCGAGACGGAGGCCGACGTTGATGCTCTGGTCCTGACGGCGGAACAGGAAGCGAAGATCGCGGTTTCGACGCAGACGACGCTCTCTATGTGGGATACGCGCCGCGTGATCCAGCGCATCAAAGATCGTTATCCGCAGGCCGAGGTCCACATCGATATCTGCCGTGCTACGCAGACGCGCCAGGAGGCCGTTGCGGCGCAGGCAAAGGGCGCAGACCTGACCGTCGTAGTCGGCGATCCGCGCAGCAATAACACCAATCGTCTGGTGCAGGTCTCGCAGGAACTGGCGGGCGTACCCGCTGTGCGCATCGACGACCTCTCGCAGTTGCAGGACGAATGGCTCAAGGGCAAGAAACGCGTTGCGGTCACCGCCGGTGCCTCGACGCCCAGCCAGTTGACGCGCGAGGTGATCCGCTATCTCGAACAATACCAGTCGGAGCAGGCAAACTGAAGTGAGGAGCTTGTCGTTTAAGGATGAATGTGATAGAGACCGATGATCTGGAAGAAGCGTTAGTAGCAGCCTCAGCTGAAGAGCGGACGCAGATCGCCCATCTCTGGGGCATGATGGGCGAGACGTACAATAATGTTGAGGAGTTTCTAGAGGGGGTGATGGAGCGTCTGGAGGTCCCTGTCTGCGCGCGCTTTGTGTGGGAGTATCTCTCGCCCGACGAGCGCCAGATCTTCTATCACACGATGTCTTACTCCGCGCGTGATGGCCTGCGCCGTGATGCTTTGCAAGTGAAGTCGCAGGTCCCCCCGGAACGCTTTGAGCCAGCCGTTGACCATCTCATTCAGTGCCGTCTTCTCTACCAGAAAACGGAGAAGATGGAGAAGGGCAGGCGTGGAAACTCTCGCCACCTCTCGCGCGATGCCTACACCGAGGAGAGCCGTGCTATCAAGGCGTTTCCCATTGTGTACCCATTCGAGGATTATCTTGATACTATCTACGCCATGGGCCGCGAGATGTTTACGCCGACCGGTGATCGCTCGACGAAACCCTTCGAAGAGATACTGCAAAGCGTCGATGAAGAGCTCCTGTACGATATCTATCAGACCTACAAAGTGAAATGGGGCCAATATCGCACACGCGCCGACTTTGTAATGATGATCGTCAATGGGCTGAACAAACTGGAAGAGCCGCTGGACTTTATACCAGAACTTGATGAGCGCGTACACGAACTCTATCTATGGCTGCGGCGGCAAGGTGGGCGAGCAACCATGCAGGACGTGCGCGCACATATGGGGCTGAGTGATAGCGACCTTTCTGACGTGCTGTATCTGATCGAAACCGCTGCCCTGGCCTTCGATACATTGACCCGGCAGGGCCGTGTGCTGTTCATCCCTTATGATGTCTTCGCGCGCCTCAAGCAGGTGGGGAAAGCTATGCCCGAGCCCGAAGTAGCGCTGGAGGTCGCTACCGTTCCTGAAGATTTCGTACCCGCGGCTAGCCGTCATAGCGAGACGGTCATCCTCTACGACATGGCGTTCGCCATAAGCGCTATTTATCAGCAAACGATCGAGCCGACGCAGGTAGGGAGGGTGCCCAAACGCATCGCCACGAAGATTCGCGCCAATATGCGCGGGCAGGTGCGCCCGGATTTCCAGTACGAGGACAACTATCTTGAGATGTTACTGGAGATTGCCAGAGAAAACAGGTTGCTGCGGCTCGCTAAAGACCCGTTTCCTGATGTCAAAGATCACTATGAGCCAGGCGAGCAGTTGTCCTGGTGGTCACAACTGGATAGCATCGGCCAGACCGCTCATCTGTTGCATCACTGGAAGGGTAGCTTCCGCTGGGAGGATCTGGAGGGTGCGCATTACCGCGCCTGGGATCCCTATTCCTGGCGACCTATGTTGGGACGCGCCATTCTATTGAGGCACCTTGCCCACCACAAACCCGGACGCTGGTATACGGTCGCCTCCCTGCTACAGGATATCTGGAACGACGATACTTTCGTCATGCACCCGCAGCAGCCCTATGCGCGCAAGGCCGAGCGGCGCAAGACCTCCGACATACATGAAAAGTGGGAGCGCTGCGATGGTGAGACCTACATCGGCATGCTCTCCTCCACGCTCCACGAACTGGGGATCGTCGATCTGGGCTACGACCGTTCCACGTCCCTTGACACGAAGACATGGCAGAATCCGCAGACATTTATGCTCACCGAGTTCGGTGCCTCCGTCCTGCCGCGTGTCGACGAGAAGCCATCCCTCATCATAGACACGGCGCGTACACTGATAGTGCAACCCAACTTTGAACTATTAATTATGCAGCCGGATATGCCCACACTCTACAGCCTCTTGCCCTTTGCCCAGTTGAACCAGATCGGCATCGTGAGCCGCCTGACCCTCAATCGCGCATCTCTCTTGCGCGCGCTGGAAGGGGGCAAGGACGTTGAGCAGGTGATCAGAGTTTTGGAGGAGCGCAGCCAGAAAGAACTGCCCCAGAACGTCGTCTATAGCCTGAACGACTGGGTCAGGCTCTACAAAGGCATCGGTATCTCGCAGGTCCTCCTCTTTGAAGTATCAAGCGAGGCCGTCGCCGCCGAACTCAATGCGTCCAGGTTCCAGGACCTGCATTTACGCCAGCTTGCACCTCGCGTCTTTGTAATGGGGGGCGAGGTCAATCTCAAACAAGTAAAGCAGCTTTTTGAGAAAGAAGGTATTGTCGTAAAGATAAGCGGGAATATCCTCCCTACGCAAAATCGTCATGCATCTACCTTCGACATGCTTCGATAAGCTGTAGTGCCTGCTCGCGCGCGCCCAACGTCTGCAGCGTCAAGACTTGCTGGAAGATCGCGTGCCGGAGCAGGTTGCAGCGGAACATATATTCCTCCTCATCGCCCACCAGTTCATGACGCTGTTCGAGTTTGCGCAGTTTCAAGGCAAAGAAGGCCAGCCGCAGGAGTTCGAAGCCGCGTATCTGTTCCATTGTCTCCAACTGACTACATCTGGGGAAGGTAGAAATCGTAATCTGGTCTGGCTCGGGCAACTGTGGGGACATCTTTTTGCTTGAACTGCGCGCCATTCTATATTTTCTCCTCTTGCTATTATAGAAGTGATTCTTAACGTCCATTACTATTCATCTATAAGAGATACTGTACTCGCTGCGCACTAAAACTAAGTTGAGAACAGGTAGGAGTCTGGTTAAGAATAGCTCTCTCGTCTTGAGCTTTTGTTCCTCATTGTTGAGAACACACCTGCACAAGAGTCAGGAAGTAGTACTTTTTGTGGGATATTGTAAAAATAAGGGCCTGTCATCCTCAGCAATGTATTATTATCTTCAAAGGATACATGGAATGTATCTAGATGTTTCACCGTATAGCAATGCTTCCCATTTTTAGGATTGCGGCGCCTGGTCGTCAGAAATAGGGAAGCCAGAAAGAGAATAGCAATGCAGACAGAGACTCCGTTACTGCCACAGATGCCTCATTTCCTTCCTGAACCAGAGAGAAAGTTCTCTTCTAAAAAGCGACGACGCTTTTCTCCGCTCGGACTGATTGGCGTGGCGGTGGCGTTGCTTGTGGTACTGGCAGCCGGACTATATTTCATCGTGCGTCCTGCGCTCTTTTCTCAGGCAGCGAACGCGCAGCCGAATATGGATTGTACCCTCATTGTACCTGCCAATCCACTCTCGGCAAAAGGGCTGGCGACGCCCTACCAGTTATTTGCGACCAATCCTAAGAATGGTCCCTGCAATGAAGCCAACGCTAATCAGAGCGCCTTTGTGCAGGGCGTGATCTACGATCCGAACTCGGGGACCTTCGCCGTATACAATCCACTGGTCATTGACAGGGGAACAAGGCCCGCTATTACGCCAGTTCCGCCCAGGCTGCCACAGGGTGCAGTGGTCGCGATCTGGTTCGGCTTTAATGCGACCAACCTGTTATTGCAGGGTGCCAATCACGAAACACTGGCGCGTGCCCATTGTGTAAACGGTCTCGGTCGGTCGCTTTTCGGCCAATTTGCCTACTGTAACGCACTGACCTTCTTTGCCTCGGTAAACCAGGGCATCGTCGCACACAAGGTACACATTCCGCCGCTGCAGACCGCTAAGGACGGCCAGGTATGCCCGACCGTGCGCGATTTCAGCGTAGTAGACCAGGACCAGAGCGACAACGTGCAGACGCAATACCTGGCTACGGCAAACGGACGGATTGCCCAGTTCTCGGCGGCCGCCGCATTGCACAATGCAACGCTCATCGCTAATCCGAGCGACAACGCGCTCCTGACGAACTTCATCAATCCCGCCCTGGGTTGCCACGCGTGGACGGTCCCTGATCTGGCGAACGATGGCAGCCCTGTAGCGGCCCTCGCGCTCGATGAATTGCAGGCATCCGCCTACCAACGCTCGCCCATCGCGCTGGTGCCGCTCAACGATCCCATGACCGTCATCACAAAGGGCAACGACACCGTAGGCAGCCTGCTAAAAACGAACCTCTACCGCCTCGGGGCCGATCAGATTCCGGCGGCGAATAATCATCAGGCAAGCGGTGCAACCTATTGTCGGAATTTACTGAACACTGGCATGCCGCGCCTGGTGCTGGATAAGCAGTTCACGATAAAGGCCACTACACCCGACGCCGCTGCTGCCAACAGCCTTTTCACCTTCCTGGCGCAGCGTTTCCAGGCATCCTATAATAACCTGAACTGCCCGCAATTGCTCAACATACCTGATCCAGTCAAGACGAAGACAGATAACAATGGAGTCGTAATCGCTGCCAGCTTTAACGGGCAGGCTGTTACTCCTCCCGTTGCCTCGAACGCGCCGAATTGCAATATCAACGGCCAGTTGGTCAATGGTTGTAAGGGCAGTGCGACCCTCAACGGGCAGACCTGCACACTTGCATTTGCGAACAACACGGTAAAGATCAACTGCCCTGTGAAGCCGCGATAGCGGGGCACTCAATAACGGGGAATGTAGAGGTGCTTGACGGGAGAGTTCTTGATCTGTTAAACTAGAACATAAATTCTATTTAAGGATTTGAGAATGGGTCAGCAGATTAAAGACTTTCCACTAAATCCTCTGTTGCCGGAGAAGAATCGTTTAATTCTGAACTACGATCAAGGAATACTCTCACTGGTCATGGAGAAGGAGATCCTTGAGCAGCAGTTGCTCAGTCCGAGCGAGATGTACGTGATCGAAGCGCTGCTCAAGAACTATCCTGAATACTGTCCCTACGAGGTCGTTCTCTCCGCGATGACGGGCAAGAGTATCGAACAGTGTCGCGAGAAGGTGCTCTGGGGGCTTGAAGAAGGGACGGTCGATGTGGTGATGCGCCCGGTAAGAAACCTGCTTGGGCGCTGCCGTATGAAGCTGCGTCCGTTCGGCATAGAGATCAAGTCGATTGTCCACATGGGCTATCTGCTCGTCCCGCTCAAGCGTAAATCGGGAGCGCGCGTCTCGGTCGGATAAGCGCTTTATGTATGTGCGGCCCTGCATCAAGCTATTGTGGACCAAGCAGAGTGTGACGAATGAGGGTCAGATGGATGAGCGGTCCCAGGCCACCGGGAACGGGCGTGATAAACGACGCCACCTCCCTTACGTTGGCGAAGTCCGTATCGCCCACAACTTTGCCGTCGACCGTATTGATGCCCGCGTCCAGCACCACCGCGCCCGGCTTCACCATCCCCGCCGTAATCATCGCTGGGCGCCCGATGCTGACGACCAGGATATCCGCGCTCCGCGTGATGCTCGCGAGGTCCTGAGTATGGGAGTGGCAGATCGTCACAGTCGCATCGCGCCGCATTAGAACGAGCGCGATCGGCTTGCCGCCGATATTGCTGCGACCCACGATAACCGCGTTGCGGCCCGCCACGGGGATACTGGCATCGTCTAAAATCTTCAGCACTGCATCAGCCGTCGAAGGGATGAAGCTGGGGAAGCCCAACAGCATATTCCCGGCATTGCGCGCGCCCAGTCCGTCGACATCCTTCTCGGGATGCAGCACATCGGTCACGATCCGCTGGCGTATATGCGCCGGCAGGGGCAGCAGCAGCACAACGCCGTCGTTGCCAACATCGTCGTTGAGCGCCGCCACCTCCGCGCGGAGCTCCTCTTCTTCGATCTCGAATGGATATGCCACCGTAGCGCAGCCGAGGCCGATAGTGCGGCAGGCGCGCACCAGTTGGCGGCTATATACCTCCGCCGCATCATCGTGTCCCACAACGACCTGCGCCAGGCGCGCGGGCCGCCGGTGCTGCTTGCGGAACGCGGCTGCCTCGTTTTTCAGTTCGGTGGTCATCTGTGCTACAAGCGGTTTGCCGTTATAAATAGTTGCTGGCATGGACTGGTCTGTCACCTTCCCTGTATTCTTCCCGCTCATAATATCACATCGTGTTCAAACAATAAGCGGCCAGCGGAAAGCCGGGAGGAGATCAACTTCCTGCCGGCTCAGCGAGCACCTCTTCACGGGAGCATTTTAGAGAGCCGTAGAAACAAGGTACCAGACATTGCCCATTCCACGTCCTGAAAACTGGCCAGGAGTCATATCCCCGGTATAGGTATAGAGGGGATGACCATCGTACTCCACCTGGTTGCCATTTGCCGTCATATAGACTGCCAGCTTGTGTGGAAGGGCCATGGAACTGGTAATCATACTCATGCCCTTAGCAAGAACCGGCGGCCAGCTCTGAGCACATGCGCCCGTACAGGCGGAGGCGGGTCGCGGATCATTGAGCTTGTAGTAGAGGATCATGCCCTTCGCATTGGTGAGCACCATCACAGCCTTTCCATTAAGTGTCACCTTTGTTATGTGAATGAACGCCGTGTTGCCCTGCATGTTTCCGCCCATATTTGCCGGCTGTGTGGGCTGCCTGGTAGGATAGTTCGACATCGTACCGCCAGTCGGTGTGCTCTTGCCCATAGAACTGGTCGCCGTACCGTCAGTCATCGTCGATCCCGTCTTGTTATTTGTACCTGACATCGTATTGTTTGCACCGCTGGTCGTAGCAGTGGAGGCTGAACCACAGGCAGCAACAAATACCATCAACAGTAGCCCAACGAGTAGTAAAGAGCGTTTGAAAAAGAACATGCGGTGTTTCTCCTCTCGCATCGATTAAAGAGTTTGTCACATTCGTCACTCCGGTACCGGAGGTTGTGAGTAACAAGGTAGTCATATATCTGGAAAACGTGCACCTGTGACTACCATACATTGTCTCTGCACTCGTCTTCACGTTGAGGATTGACAGCATATACAAACTAGACCTTTTTTCCTAGTTAGCGTCGAAGGTATTGCCTGAACTCGCCAATTGGGGGATGTCAGTGGAAATACAGCGCGAAATGCGTTACAATGCCCCCAAAGGGGAATGTTGTAGGTAGATATAGAAGTACAGGGACACCCGGTGGGCACTTACAGACAATTTGTAGACACCTGAGATATAGTAGCGAGGATTGGCGTGTTCTATGCTTAGCCAATTTGTACCAGGTAACAGAATAAAGAGGAGATTCTCATGGCAGGTGACTGTTCATTTGATATAGTATCGCAGTTTGACGAGCAAGAACTGGTCAATGCTATCGATCAGACGCGACGAGAAGTGCACACGCGGTTCGATCTGAAAGATACGAAGACCGAAATCACCCATAATAAGGATAATGTAACTATTCTTACTGACAGTACGCTCACGTTGAAGAACGTTCGTGATATCCTTGAGACAAAGGCGGTACGTCGCGGTTTGTCTTTGAAGATCTTCAAACCGGGCAAGGAGGAGCCAGCTGCTGGTAGCAAGGTGCGCCAGGCTATTGAATTGCAGCAAGGGCTCACACCAGAATTGGCAAAGGAGATTAGTAAATATATTCGTGATAACTACCCGAAGGTGCGGCCTCAGATTCAGGGCGACGCCGTACGCGTCGTCGCGAAGAGCCGCGATGAATTGCAGGCAGTGATCGCGTTGCTCAAGCAGAAAGATTATCCGGTCGCCTTGCAGTTCATTAACTACCGTGGGTAGCTCTGCCATAGATGGACCCTCCGACCTTGCACGAACAGGCGGCTAGCCCTTTTCGGCAAGAGGAAAAGGGGTACTTTGGTACCAAAGATGTGTCCATGGAGCAGAATTGTAGTACCCTGGTGCGTAATAGCAGACCATTGCGCTTTCCAGTTTACTTCAGGGATGCTGGAAGGGAGAAGCTTGTAAATGCAAGTGCAAACCGGTCTAGTTTCAGTACCCTCAAGCGGGTCGTAAAGGTGTACAGGCTCCTGCCGCCTCTCCCAAGGGAAAGTATACAGACGAAACCCGAAGAGGTCAAGTGAAATTGCACTAGGGATACTGCACTAGTTTTGACCAGACCAGGCCTGCTAGCGTCTTTGCCAGAGGTGTAGACATAGTTTTCTTGCGCCTCTAGAGGGTGTGATCATTCGAGAAAGTGAACCTTTCATGCCTGGGAACAGACAAGTTTTTACTACAGCGGTCAGTGCTGCTGACCGGTATCGTTGGGATAGTCAGTGGATGGAGGCGGGGCGAGAATATCAGAAGGCGCTCACAGAGTTCCCAGAAGATGCAACGGCACGTGGCGGTCTGGGCTTCTGCTACATGCAAACGAAGCAGTGGCAGTTGGCGTTGGAGGAGTACGCGACCATCCTCCGGCGAGATCCAGGTAATGTGATCGCCCTGAGTAAGACTGCGGAGCTGTATGGCATCCTGAACAGGCGCGAGGACGCCTACCGGGCATATCTGCACTTGGCTGATCTCTACTCGCAGGCCGGCCAGGGAGCGCGCGCTGAAGCGGCCTGGCAGAAGGCGGTTCAGTTATCGCCCGGCAATCCTGAGCCTCATGAGCGGCTGGCGAGTTACTATTTCGAGAAAAAAGATATCGCCGCAATGATATATGAGCGGCTAGCGGCAGCTCAAGGCTATCTTTTACGTAATCAGTCCGGCATGGCACGTGTGCAGTGCGAAGAAGTGTTACGTGCAGATGCAAATAACGTACAGGCACAACAACTGCTCTCGCAGATCTTCGGAACGTCGGAACGGGCCTCTGGTCCGCTTCCACCGGGAGCTGCGTTTTCAACAGGCGTCGGCACGGGATATCCAGGGAATGTAGCGCCGGGTGGCATGTCCCCAGGCCCCCAGGCTGGAAACCTTGTAGCCATGTCATCGGGAAATACAAGCGGAGGTAATACTAGCATCATGGGTAATATGGGTAGCGCGGGCAACTTCGGTGGAGCAGGCAATTCGGGACCATCCCTGGCCATGACCGGGCCTAACGGCGGTGGTATGAATTCTGCTACACGCAAACGGCTTACTGCCAGCCAGGTCACAGGGGTGTTGAAGCAGGCGCAGACGTTTCAGACCCAGGGTCGTTTTAATGATGCTATCGACCTCTGTGAGCAGATTCTGGAGAGCGGCTTTGATCGACCGGACGCCCGTTACTTTTTAGGTTGGCTCTACCAGGAGCAGCAGCGTTGGGATGAGGCGATTCGCCAGTTCCAGGTGCTCTTGAACGATCCCGACTATGCGCTCTCTTGCTACTACGCGTTGGGGCAGTGCTATCGTGCGCGCGGTGATCTGCGTACCGCGACCGTTCACTTCGACGAAGCCGTTGATCGTGTGAATCTGGATGCATTGACCGCCGAGGAATCCGATCAGCTCGTCCAACTGTGCCAGGAGGCGGCTGAAGCTCATCGTCTGCTTGGTGAACAGGAGCAGGCACTCACCGTTTACAATGCGCTGCTGGGTTTCTTGCGCAGTCGCGGTTGGGCCGACAAGGTTGCGCAGGTCGAGTTTATGCTGCAGCAGGCTCAGAATATGCCGGCTCCGGCTCGTCCTATGACACCTCCTGTTGAGAATCAAAGGGCTATGTCGTCTGACCAGATGGCACCAATGCCGCCTATGACGCAGCAACCACAATCGCTGCCCGATGCGGCGACGATGGCGTTCAATGCCACCAATATCGCTAACAACCCTCCGCCGGTGTCACCCGCGCAGCAATCGCCTGCGGCGGCGGGAAATGCTTCTGTGAATGAGCTGCCCGACTGGTTGACCGGTATTTTGAGCGATGCTGATAAGACGCAGATTGCCAACAAGCCCGCGTCACAGCCGTTGCCGCAACAACAGCAGCCAGCCGCGCAGGCCCCGATCGTGGAGCAGTCCGGCACCGAGCGGCGCAGTCCGTCCGCGCCCCTGGACCCTGCTAACCAGACCGCAGGACCGTCGTGGTTAACCGATGACGCGAAGCCTGCGAACGCGACGCGGGTGTTGCCGCCCGACCAGATGCCGCCCACGCCACCGGCACAGGCGTTTCCTGAGCCTGTCGCGCCACCAGCGCCCGTTCCGCTGACTCAATCGGCACCGCTACCAACCGTGCCGCCAGCGCGACCTGAGCCAACGGTGCAGACAACGCCCTCATCTGGACCATTGCAGTCGGTGGGGTCTACCTATCCAATGGCGCCTTCGGCCCCTGCAAAGCCAGCCGAGAGCAGGGCGGTCGCCGAAGACCTGTTAAGTCAGATGGCTGGCAGACCGGAAGAGAGCCTCAAGCGGGTCGCCGAAGCGGTCCTGGCAAGTACAGCCTCTCTGCCAGAGAATATTCGCCTGCAGGTCGTGCGCTCGATGCAGGACATACAGAATTATATTAATCACGGTCTGCTGACGTCGGCGACTGAGGAATGCCTGCGTGTCATTGATGTTGCGCCTCAATACCTGGATGTGCACCAGGTGCTCTGCGAGATCTATGTCCGCCAGGGCAAGATCGAACAGGCGATCACCAAGTACGCTATCCTGGTCGATACTTATGTAGTCAATGGGCGTATCGATGACGCGGTTACCACCTACCGCCGTATTCTGCAACTGGAGCCGAACAATCTGACCTATCGCATGCGTCTGATCAACCTGCTTTCCAATCAAGGGAACAAGGAGGATCTACTGCGCGAGCGCACGCTGGCCGCCGAGTCGTATCTGCGCCTGGGCTATATGGACCGCGCCCTGACTGAGCTTGAGCAGGCGCTGCAAGAGAGTCCGACCAGCGTTTCGACGCGCCTGAACTACGCCCTGGCCTTGCAGAAGTTGGGCAGGACGCAGCAGGCGGTTGCGGAGTACCAGCGTGTGCTACAGGTCGATCCGCGCAATATCACGGCGCTCGTCCGTTGGCATATCGCGATGATTACCAGCATAGGGTCGGCGCGCACGACGGCGCTGGAGGTGCTCTCGCGCATTCGCTGGCAACTGCGCGGCGAGGGGCAGAAGCACGCGGATGTGGTGATCCGTGAGTATACACAGAGCGTCGATATCTACCCGAATAACGCCGATGTCCATTTCGCGCTCGGGCAGGTCTATCACCAGTCGGGCCAGTTTGATAAAGCGATCGACTCGTATATCCTGGCGATGCGTGATAGCGCGGTTGAAGTGTTGGCACGCGTCAGCACCGCGCAGTCATTATTAACGCAGGGCAAGCCGGAAGCCGCGATCCAGCAACTGGAGCAGGCGCTACAAAGCGTGCGTCGTTCGCCAATGCTGATTGAGCCGGCGATCTGGGCCGCGCGTCCCCGTGAGGAGGGTGAGCAGCACCAGGCGCCAGAGGTCGAGATCTCGCTGCTGCTGGCAAAGGCATACGGGCGGACAGGGCGGCAGGAGCAGATGGAAGCTATCCTGCGCCAGGTCAAGCAGGTGCAGCCTGCGCAAGGTGAGGTTGCCTCTACGCTCGCTGAGATCTCGGCGCGACAGGGTGATATCCCCGGCGCCTTGCAGGAGTATGGCGACCTGGTGCGCCACTATCGTGGCAATCGGCAGACGGACAACGCGCTGAACGTCCTGAATGAGATGGTGCGCCTCGCTCCACAAGATCCACGCGCGCACGACGAGCTGGCTGATATCTACGTCAATCGTGGCCTGCTGGACGAGGGTGTGGCGGAACTGCGCCTGCTGGCTGATATCTATCTGCGTCGCAATGAGCTGGAGAAGGCCGGGACGGCGATTCAGCGCATCGGCAGCATCTACGCCGAGATGGGCAACAACGACGAGGCGTTATCCAATCTGCGCCGCGCCGCTGAACTCAATCCCGAGTCGATGGACCTGTTGCGCGAGGTGGTTAGCTTCTGCCTGCAGCTTGCACGACAGATCGAACGGCGCGACGAGCAGGAGTCCGAGCGCTACCAATCTATCGCGGCGCAATACCAGTTCATCATTGCCCGCTACTACTTCGAGACCCACCAGGTGAAGGAGTCGGTCGCGGCCCTACAGCAGTTGATCACCATCGATCGCGGCAACTTCGATGCCTACGATATGCTTGGCCAGACGTACCAGTCGGTCGGCGAATACGAGCAGGCCAGCCGCGTCTACCGCAACCTCGCCAAGGTCAATCCAGG
>DAOTTD010000130.1:0-14205 GCA_034438015.1 Ktedonobacteraceae bacterium
CTCACCCTCACCTGCCAGGGCGAGGTCTACGACCAGCAGGCGGTCGAGCAGCTTGCCAGTGCCGCTTTGAGCGCGCAGGCCCGTACGACCCTGGGCACCGGCTACAGCATGCAGGGTCCCATCACGACCAGCATCACCCAGGTCGCCACCACCGAGGCAGCCCACGGGACCCTCTCGCTGCTGGTGAGTGCACAGGGAACCTGGGCCTATCAGTTCAGCGCCGCCCAGATCAGCCAGTTGAGCAGGCAGATCGCGGGACTGCCCCGGCAAGAAGCCGTGTCCCTGCTCAAGCACGACGCCCACATCCAGGCAGTGAGCATCACCCAGACCTGGAACGCGAACACATTGCCCACCGACCCGACCCATATCCAGGTCATGGTGTTGGGCGACGTGGGTGGGTAGGGGAACGAAAAAAGGAGGCAGCACCGGGATGATCTTTTAGAAGAAAGCAGAAGCAAGCAGAAAGGAAAACACACAACGACATGACAGAGCGCCGACATACCCGCAGAGGGCAGGGCACCACGACCACCACGCTCACCAGAGCCGTGACCCACATCCGGCTCAGTGAGACCAATACCTGCAAACTGGCCGCCCTTGATGCCCTGGCTCCGGTCTATCAGGCGCTCTGTCAAGAGTACATCACCTACTTTTGCACCGAAGGAACCCCCGATAAATTTCACGCGCCCCTCTTTGCCACCCCGCTCTCTGAACGCTGGCACCGGGTCGCGATCCAACAGGCAGCAGGCATCGCCCGCGCGTGGCGAACCAATCGGGAACAGGCGTATCGAAGCTATCTGGAAGCGGTCGAGGACTCCCTGGAAACAGAGAGGACGACACCATCCGATCCCAAACGCAAAGAGCCAGAGTGGAAGGAGTGGACCACCCCCATGTTACGGCAAACCTGTATCCAGGCCAACGCCAATGTTGCCGTTCTGGAAGTCTCCAACGACTCCACCTTTGACTACTGGCTCAGGATCAGTACTCTGGAGAAGCGCCAGCCCATTCGTGTTCCGGTCAAGCTGGCAGGCTACCATCGTGCAGTGCTGGCAGGCAAAAGCATCAACAGCAGCGTCACCTTGAACCGGCGCGCCGATGGCTGGTGGCTCACTCTCTCCTACGAAGAAAAGATCGCCGTCCAGACTGAGCCAGATGCCCCGGTGATCGGCCTCGACGTCGGCATCGCCAACCTGGTGACCAGCAGCGACGGGAAGCACTACGGTACCTTTCACGGCAAACTGCGCGAGCGACAGAAGCGAGATCGAGAGAAGCGCCGTCGCAAGGCCAAGCTGAGAGCGTGCCTCAAAAAGAAGGGCGTGGAGAAGCTGCCTTCGACCAGCAGCAAGAGCGGGCAACGACTCAGGCGCCACGTGCGTCAGGAGATCAATCGTGCGGTCAATGTGTGTCTGGATGAGCACCCTGATGCCCAGATCGTCTATGAACACCTGTCAGTGGCCTCGATGAAGTTCAAGGCGCGCGCGATGAATGCCTTTTTGCGCGCATCCAATCTGGCACGCATTCCAGAAAAGATTGCCTGGGAGTCGGCGAAGCGGGGAATGAGCGCCACTAGTGTCAAGAGCGCGTACTCCTCTCAGGAGTGCAGTGTGTGTCATTACCCTGATCGTGCCAATCGCCCCGACCAGCAAACGTTTTGCTGTCGAGCTTGCGGTCACACGGCACACGCCGACAGCAACGCCTCGCAAAATATCGCGTCCCGGTTGGGTGATCTGGAATTATGCGCTTGCCAGAACCGGCAGGAAGTTAAAGCATTGCTTATGAGGAGACATGAGCAGTGGAAGCAAACCTTTGGGCTGTCCGTAGTACAGCCCGCCGTCCAGTTGGGTTAGTGGGACTCCCACCCGCTTCAACGGACGTAGCTTAACGCAGAAAATCTGGGCATGGAATAGTTGTCCATATTTTTTGCAACTATATCACCGCTGGCGTCCGTCGTAAGCAGAGGGGTGTGAAACGTCAATAGTTCCCCAGAAGTCCAGGACAATCGCATCTAAATTTTCAAGCGGCTTGTAAGGCGCATTTATACAGCAGAGCTTTAAATGGCGGTTTGCCATGACACAGCCTGTAGAGCCAGCTCCAAAAATTAGATGCGATTGCCTTCCCCAGAAGTCCCATACATTTGCCTGAGAGTCAAAACAGGTGTTATTATTGCTCTGAGTGCAATCCTCACCGAAGAACAGTAAGAGCCATGTTACAAAGGCTGAAGACTCAATGGGCAAAAAAATACTATTTCTGCTCACGCTTGGGGCGGTAACTGTCTTCTCCGTTCTATACATCGTGGGTGGAATGCAGATCTACTCGCGCTATCAGCAAAGTAGCCTGGCTAATGAAGAGTACTGTGGCGGCCAGTCGCCGGTACGTATCTGCGTTCGTTCGCCGCAGGCGCTTTTTAGTGCGTTTTATCCCTCATATGTTGCGACTCATACACCACTTTTTACAGTGATGTATAGTAGTAGTAGCCCTAAGACACTGCTCATCAGCGTGACAATCAATAAGTTTAGTCAGGTGCAGACGCAAACAGTGAACACTGCCACTGGCATGCGGAATGCATCATTCGTGCCATCGCTACTGGCGCGGGCCCTCCCTACTCTCACCCAGGAGGAGAATACCTCGTTACACGTGCAGGTGAGAGATAGTAAGGGACAGATCTATTACGTCAACGATATTCCTTTATTGTTGCATTCTCGCTGGTTAATGCAATGGATACCGGCCAATCGCTTGCAGATCGCTGCCTGGGTGACGCCTGATGATCCGTCGATCGCCGCCCTGGTGACGCGTGCCTCTACGCACCTGGCAGATCAGCAGCCGCCTGTTCCCCAGGGGATGATCGGGTACAGAGACGCGACTCCTCAACAGGTCATTGACCAGGTTGATGCGATCTATGATGCTTTGCGCCTGGACTACCATATACGCTATGTCCAGGCAGGTGTGCCTTATAACGCCAGTGGGGGCAGCAGCGCAGCGCTACAAAACATCAAGCTGCCAGCCGAGGTGCTGCAACAACGCAGCGGCATGTGCGTGGAGTTGACAACCCTGATGGCATCTGCCGTGGCGCGCATTGGTCTGAATCCTGAGATCGTAATTATCCCAGGTCATGCTTTCCTCGGAGTCGCACTCAATCAGGACGACACGCAGTTTGCTTATTGGGATGCTGTAGATGTAAACAACAATGTTGCCGCAGATTCTTCCAACGTAGCAGCCGATAATCTGTATGGGAAAAATTTGCAGCAACGAACGATTCTAGATATCATTATGGTGAGCGATGCCCGCAATGCGCTCATCGGCCCGATGTTATAGCGCGATTGGAGGAAGACGACGAGCACAGCAGATTTTCCGACCTGGTTTAACGCAGGCTGTTACAGTGGCCTGGCCTGCTGTATGCTGGCTATCGCCGTCAATGCGTTGTTTACCAGTCTGCGTCGAAGGGGGACGACACGGCAGCTTGCTGGCGCGCTGCTCGTCTGCGTCATATCCGCTCTGTTGTTGCTTCTGGCGCTGGTCTGGTACAATCTGCGTTTTGCCGCGAAGCAGGGACAACTAGCGGGTGCGGAGGTCGAACTGGCGCTGGTCTATGTCGCGCTGTGGAGTTGGGTCATACCATCAGGCGTAACCATAGCCTACTGCCTCTTCACCGCTCCTCACAATACGAACACTGCCCTGCACATTCCGCGGCAGAAGTCCGCCGCAGAGACCGTCTCGCTGCTAGATCCGCCTCGCTATCGCGCAGGCGTTGCGGCGCCATTTGTCTTTAACGAAGAGACGCCGTGGGGCTGGTTGGAGTATCGCAGCGGGAATTTTCATGGGCAACGTCTCGCGCTCAAGCGTATAGTCGCGACCCTGGGCCGGGACGAGGATTGCGACATCTGGGTCGATGATGAGATGGCGTCGCGGCACCATGCAGAGCTGGCGTACGACAAGGGCCAGGCGTGCCTGACGGATTGCGGCAGCCTCAATGGCGTGATGCTGAACGGCAGGCGAGCACACGGTACGGTTCTACTGGCTGCGAACGATATCATTCAGATCGGCGAACAAAGTTTTTGTTTTATTCCATCCGACGAGCAGGCTGTCTCTTTAGGACTTAGCGACCCGCTTGCTCATCACAAATGGCGCTCCTCGCAGGACTTGCTGACCGGCCAGGGCGCAGCTATTGTCGCTCGTACCGAAATGCCTTCTGTGCTCGTGCCTTCAGACGAGACTACCGAACTGGACTACAAGACGCCGCGACCAGCGTCAACAAATCAGGGCGGAGCATTGCGTATTCGTGACGGTGAACTGGCCGGTCAGTGCTTCCCGCTAGATCGCGCCATCGTCAGCGTGGGGCGCGACCAGGAGTGTGATGTTGTGATTAACGATGCCTCGATCTCGCGCAAACATGTGCAATTCTTGCGTCAACTCGACGGAGATTATGTACAGGATCTTGGCAGTCGCAACGGCACGCAGGTCAACGACGAGCCGCTGCTCAATCCGAAGCTTCTGCATGCAGGTGATGTTGTACTGATTGGCAACATTCACCTCGAATACAGCGCAATGCTCGAAGTGCGCCCTATTCCTGCTAAGCAAGCTATCACGCCACATCCTCCTTCTTCTGGACTACTCGGCGGCCCTACGCCATTAAAGCTACCAAGCAGACAAATACCTCAGCGTTAGGAAGGTACGAAAAAGATAAATTAATGGCGATCAAAGGTAATGCTTTTTTGGGACGTATGTGTTACAATGACTATGTGGTTAGGGAAAGTGTATCCCACCTGGTAAGTAATCTGTGAAGCCTCGGTTTCGTTCCGCCCCCGGACTCCAGGATTTGACTACCTGATAACCACCAGGAGATATTTTCCTCTCTTCAATAGAGTCACAAGAGATATTTCTTGCTTGAGATCGCACCTGAAGCTATTGTGTAAGCGGAACGAAGATACAAGAAGGGGAAATACCACCCATGATGTCCAACGAGGGCTACCGTGATCGCATCCTTACCTGTCGTGATTGCGGAAACGACTTCACGTTCAGTGCTGGAGAACAGGAATTTTACGCCAGCAAAGGATTAACCAATACTCCCGGTCGGTGCCCGAGCTGCCGTGCCGCGCGTAGAGGTGGGCAGTCAACCAGCTCATCACGCGCCCCGCGTGGTGAACAGTACGACGCAATCTGTGCAAATTGCGGCCAACCAACCTCCGTACCTTTTATTCCTCGCGAAGATCGTCCAGTCTATTGCAGTGATTGCTTCCAGGCCCAGCGCGCCTCGCGTCCACGTCGTGATGACACGCGCAGTTATAGTGGTAGTAGCTATGGTGGCAGCCGGGGCCGTGACCGTCGTGATGGTGGCCGTGACCGCCGCGATAGTCGCTGGTAGCAACGTCATCTCCAAAAGAACACACAAGAGCATCCTGTATCCCCGTATGGATACGGGATGTTTACTATTTGCAGCGGAGGAACGGGGCGGGAAGCTGAGTGTACCGCCTATACATGTGTTATACTGTGGCAGTGTCGCTTATATCCTCAACATGGAGGTTTTTTACTATGACAGGTACCCCAGAAGGTCATTGGCCACACTACTCTTTTATTGTGCCGCAGACCTATACCAGGGCCAGAGTGCGCCTCGTTGGCCTGGGGAACTATGCCCCGAAGGGCACCATCACGAACGAGTTCTTCGCCTATATTTCGACCCGTCTGGGCGACCCAAGGACTGCTGGGGATCTGGAGCGCGTGACCGGGCTGACGACGCGTTATGTTCGCGAGAGTACGCTGGCCCTCTGTCGCAGGGTAGTCGGTGAGGAGGCGCCAGGGCTGATCGCTGATCCTGACGCTGATCCTGACGAGTCCCTGGTGGACATGGCGGTGATCGCGGCCCGGCGCGCGATCGCCAGCTCCGGCTACAATGTCTCGGACATAGACGCAGTTATTGGCGCCTCTTCCTCCGATAACGACGCTTTTCCCACGATTGCCGGCTGGGTACAGATGCGGCTGGGGCTGCCACCCATACGCGCGACTATGCTCAGGGGTGCCTGTGCCTGTCAGACCGAAGCGTTTCAAATCTGTAGCGAGATTCTCACCGCCAGATCGGCGAAGCTGGTGCTGCTGGTGGCCGCCGAGGGTCTGCTCCCCAATATTATGAATGTGCTGGATTGGAAGATCAGCTCGCTCTTTGGCGAGGGAGCCGCTGCGTTCCTCCTGGAGTTAAGCGACGACGATGATATGACGTATATCATCAACGGTTCCGATGCGAGCAAGTCGGCCTCGCTGTTATACCAGACGCCGCTGCGCAAAGATGTCATCGAGATGGCGGAGATCGACATCAAGATGCAGCAGTTGTACAGGGAAGGCAAGGGGAAAGAACTCAATCAGTTGCTCACGCAGTACCTGGTTGGGTATACGAGGATGAACGGGAAAGAGGTCTTTCGTGAGGCACCACGCGCGATGGCCGAGTGCGTGGATGTGCTGTGCCGTCACGCGAATGTGTCGCCCGATAAACTGGCGCATATCGTGCCGCATCAGGCCAATTCGCGCATCACGCGCCGCATGGGCGAACTGCTGATGCATGATTTCGGCTGGCCCGCCTCGACCATGGGGAAGCTGGTCGACAACTTCCGCAATTACGGCAACCTTTCCAATGCCAGTATCGCGACGGCGCTCGTCGAGGCGCTGCGCCAGAATCGACTGCAAGATGGCGAATGGATATCGCTGCCCGCCGTCGGTGGTGGCCTGAATTATGGTTGCTGGCTGCTGCGTTACCATGCCTTCAAGAATCCGGACGCCTTCCTGCAGCCCGCGTAAAAAATACTTCTTGTTGTGGGTGGCGAGGTGGCGACTCAGGCCGCCACCTCGCCACCCACAACAAGAAGTACGTGAGCCGCGACGCGGCGATGAGTCAGCAACAGGGAGCTGAACAGTTACCAAGACAACTGATGTTATTGAAGAACTAAGCCACACTCTCCTCTTGTGGTAGCTGCGAGAACTGTTCATTATACAGGCGAGCATACAGCCCATCCAGTTCCAGCAGCTCCTGATGCGTCCCGCGCTCCACGATCTCGCCCTTATCCACAACCAGGATCACATCGGCGGCAAGGATGGTCGAGAGCCGATGCGCGATTGCCAGCGTCGTGCGACCCTGCATCAGCGGCTCCAGAGCGGCCTGGATCAGGCGTTCGGAGTGCGTATCGAGCGCGCTGGTAGCCTCGTCCAGGATCAGAATGCGTGGATTCTTGAGGATCACGCGCGCGATCGCGATGCGCTGTTTCTCGCCTCCGGAGAGCTTATAACCGCGCTCACCAACGATCGTATCGTAGCCATTCTCCAGATCCAGAATGCGTTCGTGGATGGCGGCGGCCTTCGCGGCAGCGATCATCTCCTCCTCGGTTGCATCCTGGCGCGCGTAGAGCAGGTTTTCGCGGATCGACGCGTGGAACAGGTAGGTCTCCTGCGTCACCATACCGACCATCTGGCCGAGCGAGCTAAGCTTCATATCCTTAACATTATATCTATCGATCTCAATGGCACCGCTATCGGCCTCGTACAGGCGAGGGATCAGGTACGTAATCGTCGTCTTGCCGGCACCGCTCGGCCCAACCAGCGCCGCCAGTTGTCCGGGCTTGATATCGAACGAGATATGACTCAACGTCGAATGATCCACCGGCTCCTCGCCCATTGTAGGAACGGCGGCAGGCACCGGGGACTGTTTGCCATCTGGGTTTTCGAAACCGCTTGGCAGTTTGAGATCATCGCGCTTATAGGTAAAGGAGACATCCTTAAAAGAGATCTCGCCCTTCACATCATCGGGTTTGAGATCGAGAGCATCGGGCTTATCCTTAA
Organism: Ktedonobacteraceae bacterium; assembly: GCA_034438015.1. GTDB lineage: Bacteria > Chloroflexota > Ktedonobacteria > Ktedonobacterales > Ktedonobacteraceae > JACDAE01. Next base: position 7,813 of record DAOTTD010000130.1, read on the forward strand.
TATCGACCGGAATATCCAGGTACTCAAAAATGCGGTCGAACAGCGCCAGGGCGCCCTGTATATCCACCTGCACCTGCAACAACTGGCCGATAGGGAAGAAGATCCTACTCTGCAGCGTCGTAAAGGCAACGATCGTACCGAACGTCATCCCCACCCCGAAGATGCTCTGGTGATTGATAATCTGCAAACCAGCGACCAGGTAAACGATAGCCGGCATCACCGAGAAGAAGGTACCGATGAACATAAAGAACCAGCGACCAATCATCTGCTGGCGGATTTCCAGGTTCGTAAGGTTCTGATTTTCATTCTCGAACTGCGTCTGCGCGTACTTCTGGCGTCCGAAGGTCTTAATCAGCAGGATGCCGCTCACCGAGAGCGTCTCCTGCATCATCGCCGTAAGGGAGGCCAGACTCTTCTGCGTCTCTTTGCTGGTCACGCGGCGCACATTGCCGACCTTGTACGTGAACCAGAGGAAGAGCGGGAGCAGACCGAGCGAGATAAGCGTCAGTAGAGGACTGAGGATAAGCATAGCAATGATCGTACTCAGCACCGTCGCCACATTGGCCACAATACTCGTAGCTGTATTCGTCACCACCCCCTGCACGCCGCCTACATCGTTAGAGAGACGCGACTGAATCTCACCGGTGCGCGTCGCGGTAAAGAAGCGCAGCGACATATTCTGCAAGTGCTGGTAGAGCTTATTGCGGAAGTCGCGCATCACATTCTGACCGATCACATTATTGAGGAAAGACTGGTAGACCCCGATCAGACCAGAGACGATGGGGGTGACAAACATAATAACCACATAAAGAATGAGGCGAGAAGTATTATGCGCACCAATGGCATCATCAAAAATGCGCTGGATCAAGAGCGGATTCACCAACCCCAGACCGCTCGTCAATGCAATAGTGATCAAGACCAGAATAACCTGGAACAGATACGGCTTAAATGCTACCGCGACACGTCTCAGCGTGCGCGCATCGGTCTTGCGACCACGGTTTTTTTGTTCTTCGAGATAGGCGGACATGCCCCCGCCCATTCCATGAAATCCCATACACAAGGGCTCCTAACTTTTGTTGAAAGTATACATTTTGCTAAGTGTAACACACGATTACGATATATCGCAATGGATTTTAAGAAAAACGTATAGAGGTAATTGTATGTTTACCTATTAAGAACAATTTTTCTTGCCATTTACATCCCTATAACTCTTGAGTAGGGATGGGGCTTGCCCCCATCCGGCTCGACAAGCGCAATCAGGCCACGGAACGGAGGATTCGGGGACCAGGATGGAGGCAAGCCCCATCCCTACTCAAGCAAGTATAAAGAGAAAAGAGGTGAAGGACATCGGTCAAGAGTACGGTTCAGAACCTGTAGATTTTGCCAGGCAGAGGCGCTGCAAAAGGCCAGCCAGGAGCGCCCCGCGCTGTGGTATAGAGTCGACGTGAAGGAACTCGCGATTGAGATTGTGCATGCCGCCACCGATAGGGCCGAGGCTATCGAGCGTGGGCAGACCCATCTCCATGAGCAGATTAGCATCGGAGAGGCCGCCCTTGCGCTCCGGCGTGATATGCATGCCCAGCGCCTCGCCCTCCGCCTGTGCCATCGACATCAGGTACATAATGCCTGGCGTTGGCTCGTAGGGATGTCGCCCGTTGGGGAGGAGCGTCAGGTGCGCATATGTATCTGGAACATTGCTGCCTGCTGCGAGCTGTTTCAGGGCCGTCGCGGCCTGTTGGAGACCCTTCTCGGAAAAGGAGCGCACCGAGATGTAGCAGCGTGCTATATCCGGCACAACGTTCAGTGGCTCCGTGCTGCTAATGCGCGTCACATTAAAAGTAACGCCTGGAAACAGCGCGTTCAGGTTATGGATAGCGATCATCTTATGGGCCAGTTCGATAACGGCGGAGCGTCCCTTGAATGGTTCAGCGCCCGAATGAGCCGCCACGCCCTGTACGGTTAGAAGGTACTTATCGGAGCCCTTGCGCGCGTGGGTCAAAATCTCCACCGAGCGTGACGACTCCAGCGCCAGGCCGAAATCGAATTGGGGAGCCAGTTCGCGCAACAGTGGCGAACTGCCCACAGAACTCACTTCTTCATCGTTATTAAAGACCACGCACAGCTCATCGTAGAAGTCGAAGCCCTCCTCCACGAGGGCGCGCAGGGCGTAGATACACATCATCACCCCGGACTTCATATCGATCACGCCCGGACCGTAAGCGATGCCGTCGCGAATGGTAAAGGGTTGTATCTCAGCCGAACCGCGCTCGTAGACGGTATCCACGTGCCCGACGAGCAAGATGCGTGCATAACCGATCCCTCTACGCCTTGCCACAAGATTATTGCCAAAGCCCTCCGACGGGTGCAGGGTCACAGTAAAACCGATCTCATCCAGCCACTGCGCCGCGTACTCTATAATGCGGTTCACACCCGCGACCTGGCCTGAGCCAGAATCAATATTCACCAGCGTCTCCAGGCGCGCGAGCAGTTCGTCCTGATAGGACTGTAAGCGTAATACGTAGTCCTGGGCATAGGTTGTAGCAGGATAGGACTTTTGTGGCATGAGCGAGTATCCTTTGGCGTAACGAAAACGGTGTTTGTCTTTGTATTGTACCATACAGAGGCCTACCCCATTTTTTTTGCTGAGCTCTGTCAACCAGGAAAGGTTTGCAGGATAACTCATGCCGCATCGGCCATCGGAACTTTGAGCCTATTGACTACGCAACACGCTTTTTTGCATCGCCAGAGAAAGTACGGCGCAGGCGCTTGTAGGCCGTGCTCAGCAGCGATGCCTGTTTGTTGCGCTCAACTATATCCAGCGGGCGTGGGCGTCGATAATCGCGTAGATTGATGCCCATCTTCAAAAAGACGGATTGGAGCAGACCCGTCTCTTCGACGAAATCTGCATATTTTGCCAGATCAATCAGAATGGCCCGGCGCTGCATCGGTGGAAACCCATCGATGATGCATGCCAGTTCCATAAACAGATCTTCTGACATAAGCTGTTCAAGCGCAAGTTCCGAGAAATCAGTAGTATCGAGAGACTCTTCATACTCAAGTGGAGTAGAGAGTGTCGTCAGGTGAACAAGTCTGCGCTGTCGTCTCCGTAGATCGCGCAGGCAATTGCGGGCAACCGTCAAGCTAAAGTGCTCCACCGACTCGATCGTATGAGTATCCCCGCCAACCACGGGACGGAGGTAGTGTAGAATACGGATAGAGGTTTCTTGCAGGATATCATCGACAATCTCCTGCTCCTGACCACGCCAGACAGGTAAGGGCTCCGTATAGATCCAGGAAAGCACATACGGTTTGAGCCAGTTCTGCAGTTCGCTCCAAAACAGATTACACTGAATTTGATCACCACCGGAACAACGATCGCAAGAGTGCAAAGACAGTCGATGGGTCGTCATGGGTACTGCCTCCAGTTCCTGGTATATTCAGGATGTAGAAGGATGTGCTACACGATGCTCTCCGCTGCGGTCTCTACAAAGCTGTATGTATTCTCAGTTTTTCTTCAGTGTGAGAGAAAAGCTAAGGGTGATTGCAGGTTAACTCTTAATAAGATGAGCTCTTACTAAGCATATGTTACCTTGTCAGGTGCATAATTGCAAGGATTTCTCTGAAGATACAGCATCTTCTAAGGAAAATCGATAAATACTTATTAGAAAACATGCTAGTAAATCTTTCCTAAATGAGAGGAAAACGTAGGAAAACTCTTGAACATTGTGATATTTATGATATCATAGATAGAGGCATAGAAAATCTTTTATTGCCTCTCTATTTTAGAGGAAAGATGAGAATGGACGCGCGTAATCCGCAGAGAATACAACAATATCTCGAAGATGAAGCGTTGCAGCGTCGTGTGCAGCAGAATATCCAACGCAGCCGTGAAGATCTCGCGGTAACCATTGGACGCGCCTCCGAACTTTCCGGTTTCAGCATCAGTCAACTGCGCGATCTGGAAAAAAAAGGGCTGCTGAAGCCCATTCGCCCCGAGCTTGCGGATGCGAAGAGCGCAACCGGGCAGCGCCAGTATCCTATTGCCGAGCTGGAGAAGCTTGCCGTTATTCGCGAATTGACTAATGCAGGCATTCTTTCAAGCGCGATTCCACCAAACATCGGTAAAATATGGGCGGCGCTGCAACGTTCGCGCTCGCCCATGGGCGTCGAGAGCACTGGCGACGCGTCGGCTCCGTCAGCAAGTAGCAAGTTTCTTTCAATCAATCAGCGTGTAGACGTTGCCTATTTAGACAGCTTCTCCTGGCGTTTCTACGCCTCGCATGCCTTGCAGATGGCGCTCATGCTGGTGTCAGAAGACGTGCCGGGCACCTACTCCGGCCTGATTTTGCCTGTGAAGGAGTGGCGCTTCGAAGGCTTTATGCCCAATTCGACGAATCTATCAGAAGTGGGTGAAAGCCTTGTGGGCTGGTTGGGTCAGACGCGTTCGTTCTGCACCTTGCTTACAGCGGCGCCGGCCCTGGATTACCCCAGCGACTTTCATATAGTGCAGCTCCATATAGACGGTGATGTGCAGACAACAGAGCCGGAGAATCGCACATTGGTACTGGTACAGCGCGATGAGGCGAAAAAACTCAACCTTGTGGCGGATGCGGTAGAGGTTGCGCGGCGCCTCCTCAAGCCATTGTACGAGGATAAAGATAATTGGCGCAGATACTTTGGCGAAGGCATGCAAGATCTGCTCAACCCTGGCATAGATTTCACGCCCAGAGTTCCCGATAAAGTGCTGACCAGCCTGGCGGATATGGTCATACGCCTGGGAGGAAAAGACGCTGACGGAGAAGACCGCTGGCGCTTCAGTTACATCCTGCTGCCGGGAAATCGGCAATTGCCATTGCAACAGCAGAGCCTTGTCATACGTGCAACAAGCCAGAACATTGCCTATAATGTAGGTAGTAGGGAACTTGCGCCAGAGCGCTATCGGACCAGTTTAAGTATCCGCGCCTTTCAGAGCAGCTCTATCATCTATCGCCAGGACCTGTCGCAGGTAGATGTCACCCCTGAGTTTAGAGAGACCGAAGGACCCGTACGCTCCAATATCGCGATTCCCATCGGGGGCGAGACTGAAGAACCGCTGGGTGCCCTCTACGTCGCATCATACAAAACCGCTGCCTTCTCTCAGACAGATTTTCGCCTTCTCAGAATCATGGCGAGAATGATCGAAGAGCTGCTTCGCAACTATGTAGCGCGCAGGCAGCTCGCGAGGGGACTGTCTGAGTTGATAAAGAAGCCTGGCAGCATAGATACCTCTTTCAAAGATCTGGGATCTGAAAATGATTTTATCGACGATATAGAGAAACTCCTGAAAAGGATACAGGAGAGGACGCTTGTTCCCGAAGATGCGGCACTCGATACGAACGCGGCAGCCATATCCGGGCAGATCTCGTTTATCGCCATCGATATAGACAACCAGGATCGCGTCGTGCGCGATTATGGTGAACTGGTGCTGCGCAACCTGCAACGAACGATCGGACAACGTATTCGTGATCTGTTACCCGCGCTCTTTTCCCGCTACCTTGATTGTAAACCCTACTATATTTACGCTGGTCGATTTTACCTCTTCTTACATGGCTTCTCATTGGAGGAGACGAAGAGGAATGCGCTGCGACTGAAAAAGGCCCTCGAAGGCAACGTCGCCATCAAGCGGGCTGATCCATTGGGAGGCACGCATGTTATCCCTGATGTCAGCTTGCACCTGGCTGTAACGTGGTATTCTTACGAGAAAATACAGGAATTTCTCGTGATGAAACAGTACCAAACCATCGCCGATGTGAGCTCGATAATGTATCGGAGCCTGGATTCTGTCCTTAAGTTGGGCATGGATGAGGGCGGCAACGTAGTCTACGTGTGGGATATGGAAACCAGGTCCTTCACTACCTATCAGCAGGATTAGGTAAGAGAATACCTGGGTAGGAACACACTTAGGGGTAGTGGGTTTCTACTCAATTGTTGGTTATTTTTATTTTTGGGGGGAGTACTGTAATGTTGGTTAAATTGCTTGTTTTAGGTAGACCCGGAAGTGGAAAAACTACAGCTTTTCGTCGCATAAACACATTCATGAAGGACAGGGAGTGGTCCGTTACCAGAATAAGAGACTACGAGATATTGCAACGCATGTTCAGACACGACACCGAGAAGAAGAAATTTCGCCTTGCAGATCATGGTGGTTTCGATGTCGTGGATTTCTCCGTACTTGATAGTGCTCTTGTCGAGGTGGAGAACCAGGTACGATCGCATATGCCAGCTATGAAGGAAAATGAGCTGGTTATCATTGAATTTGCCCGCTCTGATTATAAGACAGGGTTAGAGCCATTCAGTTCTGAATTTCTACAAAATGCGCATATCTTATTTATAGATGCTGATGTCGAGACATGC
>DAOTTD010000131.1:0-15165 GCA_034438015.1 Ktedonobacteraceae bacterium
CGTGTTGTAACCATAACAATGGTACTGCTGAACCTTGCTCAACATTTTCGACTGTAGTCAGGGCGTTAAGTGCACGGAACGGAACTACTGGTCCCGTCGATATTTCCAGACCATAGGTGGCAAGAGAGTTGTTCCATCGTTTGAATGCCTGTAAAAGATGTATGTCAATATCGCTGGTTGGCAAATGTAGTATAGGATCTTTTTGCGTATTGTCGATAACAAAACGACGCTGTATTCGCTGCATCAGCGAATGGGCAAGATCATCTAAGCCATGACTTCTTGAAACAATAATCGAAGGACTGTCCACAGGAAAAGAACCTTTTTTAATGCCCGATAGGATGATATTCTCTTGGAGTACTTCTGCCTGCTCGAACGCCGACCGTCTAGAGTCAAATATATGGATCAGTTCGGGCTCGATCACTTTGAAAAATTGCTGGCGGAAGTGTTTAAAATATGCACCAGAGGCAAAGGATCGAGGTGTAATAGATACAAAACGCCCTCCTGTATTTAAAGTGGAGGCCGCTAAAGACATAAATATGGTATACATGTTGGTACGCCCTTGCGCGATCTCTTTTACAAGATGAGCCCGTGGATCCTTTTGATTAACTTTGAAATAGGGAGGATTGAGTATAGCTAGATCAAAAGTATGCTTCAGATGTGAGTCTTGCGACCAGAGACTTAGCGGCGTATTCTTTTCTGCCATTGCTTCGACAAAATCACGTTGATATAACTCGATGGATATATCGATGTCGTACTCGTTTAAAATATCTCGTGTGCGTGTGAGCATCCATCGACAGAGTACATACAGTACGGGGTCAGACTCATAAGCTGTAATAAAGATTTTATTTATTTTTTGTTGAATGGCTTTCTCACAGATTGCACTGGCAAGGATACCAACTCCTGCTCCTGGATCAAGAATATGGATTCCATTCCCCAGCTCATCAGCTATGGTAGCCATGTAGTGAGCTACGGTTGAGGGAGTAAAGAATTGCCCCGCGTTCACTCGACGTGCATCGCTGCTACAAGCTCTGTACCATTCTCCGATAATCTGGCACGCTTCGACAGGTGAAAGCGTGGGCGCGATCACTGGAAGATATTTCCATTGTATGTCAGGTGCCAGTTTTTGTATTTCCTCTAATGGTAGCTCATAACTTTTATTTGCCCATACTTGTTCTGTTGCCATCGCTCTTCCTCGATAAAAGGGGTAAACCGTCTCCTCGTAACGTCTCATATCCTAACATTTCCTTTACTAATTAACAACTTTAGTTGAACTAATCTGGTACCCCTTGACCCCTCACCACGCAATCTCTATACTAGAGCCGGACTTATTCATCATCTTTCTCAGAAACGGAGATAGAGGTACCTGTGAAGCTCATCATACGCTGGCGACCGCTCGTGCTATGGGGCCTGACGCTCCTCGGGCTGGCTCTGCGCCTGTATGGCCTGGACTGGGACCAGGGCAATAACTTCCACCCGGACGAGCGCCAGATCCTCTTCCAGGTAACGAAACTCGCCTGGCCGACGAGCTTTGCACAGTTTCGCGATCCCGCACTTTCGCCGCTGAACCCGCACTTTTTCGCGTATGGCTCCTTTCCACTGTACCTGTTGGCGTTCGTAGGGAATATCCTGGCGCACTTCTCTCCTTCGCTGGGCACCTTTGCGAACCTTACGCTGATTGGGCGTGTGCTCTCGTCTCTGTTCGACTGCGCTACCATTCCTCTGACCGGCTACCTGGCCCTGCGCCTGACAAAAGATACGACGCCCGGACGCTCGCTCGCGTGGAACGTGGCTCTGCTGGCGGCTGCGCTGGTCGCTTTTACACCTTTTCAATTGCAACTGTCGCATTTCTATGCCGTCGATACGATGCTGCTCTTCTTCGTCGAGTTCACGGTCCTGGCGTGTGTCATACTGGTCGAGACCGAACATCTTATGCTCTGGTCGCTACTTGCTGGCCTCGGCTACGGACTGGCGCTGGCAACGAAGTTTAGCGCGGCGCCTCTGGCGGTACCGGTCGTCGTGGCCGTGCTGCTGCGCTGGTACCGCCGGCGCGATACCCTCTCCGCCATCGTCACTTTGCTCAGTACTGCGCTGGTGACGATTCTGGCATTTCTTATAGCAGAACCCTACGCGTTCCTGGATATGCCGGATTTTGTGCAGCAGGTCTCGGACCAGGGGAGCCTGGCGCGTGGCACGCTCGATCTGCCCTACGTGCGCCAGTTTGCCGGTACGCTTCCGTTTATCTACGAAGGGCAGAATATTCTGCTCTGGGGCCTGGGATTGATGCTGGGATTGGCTGCCTTTGCCGGCTTGCTGTGGCTGCTCTGGCGCATCTGGAAGCGCAATGCTGACCTCTGGCTGGTTGTGCTCTCGTGGGTGGTTGTATATGGGGCGATTACGTGTAGCTTTTACGCGAAGTTTATGCGCTACATGCTCCCCATCTATCCCTTTCTGACGCTGATGGGCGCATCCTTTCTGCTGGCTCTCGTGCGTCACGAATGGAAGGTTGATCACAGCACCAATACGCTCCTACGCAGAACCGTAAAGTTCTTGCCCTACGCTGCAATTGCGCTGGTGCTTGGGGGTACACTATTCCAGGGGCTGGCCCTGCTGAATGTCTATAGCCAGCCCAATACGCGTATACAGGCATCGCGCTGGATCTATAGCCATCTGAAACCGGGCAGCGTGCTGACCTACGAGCAGTGGGACGATTCCTTACCTGTCGCGGTCGATGGTCACGATCCCTCGCTTTATGTACAGGCATCCTATACCGGGCCGGATGGACAACCCACGACCGGCCTGGATCTCTATGATGATGATACGCTCGCCAAGGCGCAGATGCTTGCCAAACTCCTGCCTACTATAGATGCTATTACGATGCCCACGGAGCGCCTGAGCAAATCTATTCCGCGTCTGTCGGCTCGTTATCCGTTGACCATTCGCTACTACGATCTGCTCTTCAGCGGGCAGCTCGGTTTTCACTTAGCGGTCCAGTTCGAGAATCATCCGAACCTCTTCGGCATCACGCTCAACGATAGCGGCGCCGATGAGAGCTACTCCGTCTTCGATCATCCGACGGCGCGCATCTTTGTCCGCGATAATCCCTACCCCTATAGCTCTGATCAGTTGCTACATAAGCTTACCGATGGTATTCAGTTGCCGGCTCCCGGCGCGCAGGGCGATCAGCGTTCTCTGCTGCTCACGCCTCAGCAGATCGCGGACGATCAGCAGTCGCCTTCCTTCGGTGTGCAGTTTCCGGCGAACAGTCTTGCCAATGCTCTGCCGGTGCTGTTCTGGTGGTTGACGATCATGGTGTTGGGCCTGCTGACCTATCCGCTGCTCTTTGGGGTCTTCCGCCCTCTGCCTGATCGCGGCTATATCTTCAGTAAGCTCTTTGGGGTCTTGCTCCTGGCGTACCTGGCCTGGCTGCTGGCGGCTACCCATCTGCTGGCGTTCAGTCGCTTCTCGCTCTCGCTGGTCCTCGGATGTATCCTGTTATGTGGAGTAGCGAGTTTTGTGTGGCAGCGTCACGCCCTCAATACCTTTTTGCGTCAACATTGGCGCGTATTGCTGCTGGTCGAGGTGATGTTTACGCTGGCCTTTTTGCTCTTTGTCGGTATTCGCGCGCTCAATCCCGACCTCTGGAATATCTATCGCGGCGGCGAGAAGCCGATGGAACTGGCCTTTCTGAACGCTATTCTACGTAGCCCCTACATGCCCCCGCTTGATCCCTGGTTTGCTGGTGGCTATATTAACTACTACTATTATGGTTACGTGCTTGTTGCCGCACTGATTAAGCTGACGGGAATTGTCCCTACCGTCGCTTTCAACCTTGCGATTCCGGCGCTGTTTGCCTGGACGTTTTGTGGCGCCGTCATCATCGTGTACGCTTTCTCACGTCGCGTGCCTGTCGCCTTGCTGGGCGGCTATTTTGCGGCTATGCTTGGCAATTTCGATGGCCTGGCGCAACTCCGTGGACAACTCCTGGCTCTCATGGCACATCTGCCGGTTCCGCCCTTCGATTATTGGGAGAGCAGCCGTGTGATCCCTTACACTATTAACGAATTTCCTTTCTGGAGCTTTCTCTTTGCCGATCTGCATCCACATGTGATGGATATGCCGATCGCCGTCTTCATGCTCGGTATTGTCGCGACCTTTGTGCTCTCTATGTCTGCTACTTCATATAGTCGCAAGCGGCTCGGACTCTATCTGCTGGCGGCCTTTGTCTTTGGGACCATTGCCTGCGTCAATCCCTGGGATGTGCCCGTTTACGCTATCTTGCTCGCCGTTGTGCTGAGTCTGCTGACCTTTCAGGAGAAGCGACAGGAGCCAGCACACGCCTTGCTCCTGGCCCTCGCACTCCGCCTGGTTACTGTCCTGCTGTTGTTCGGTGTGGGCTACCTCTTCTATCTGCCCTTTTATATTCCCTATCAGCAGCTCTTTGTCAATGGGCTGGGACGTGTCGCGCAGGGATCGAGCACAGGCAGCTATCTGACCGTCTTTGGGTTCTGGATCTTCCTTGTGCTCAGTTTCTTCCTGGCAGAACTCTATCAATCGATGCCGCGCTTTATGAATGCTCTAAAGTCTCGGCTATCCAATATGCTGTTTGCGAGTCTATACATAGTCTCAGGCATTGTGCTACTGATTATATTGCTGCGGCTCGGCATAAAGGCTCTCTTAGGAGCTTTATCGCTTACCGGTCTTTTTCTATTCATCTCATTTCTGCGCTCTCGTGCAATGCCATTTTCTGCGCACCCATTGGCGAGCAGTAACGGCTCAACGAATCATTCTTCAGTGGGCAGTACGCGTTCTCAGCCGTTGATCAGTTTTCAGGACGGGGCACAGCTTTATACCTATCTTTTGCTGCTTATGGGCCTCTGTATCGCTCTGGGGATAGAGCTTGTCTATATTCGCGATTTCCTGGATGGGGGCGATTATGAGCGTATGAATACGGTCTTTAAGTTCTCTATTCAGGCATGGTTATGCTTCGCGCTCGCCGGGGCGCTTGTCGTGCAGCGCCTATGGAGCACGCTCGCCGGCTTTATGCGCCGTTTCTGGCTGGTGCTGTTGACCGTTTTTGTGCTCAGTTGTTCGATATTTCTTGTAGAGGGAACGGCTTCGCGTATCGATGATCGTTTGCTGTGGCAGGTGGTGCATACGCCCGAGGTGAGCAATGTGCCCACCTCTGTGGCAAACTACACGCCGACGCTCGATGGGCTGGCCTTTGCGCGTGCCTGGTATCCTGGAGATATGAAGGCGATTGATTGGCTCCATGCGAATGTGGCCGGCTCGCCTGTTATCCTGGAAGCTGCATCTCCCAACTCGTATCAGTGGTACAACCGCGTTTCCGTTTATACCGGCTTGCCCGATGTGCTTGGCTGGCCTGACCACGAGGAGGAGGAGCGCTATGCTACCCAACTCGGTACTCGCCTGGCTGACATCGGTACGATGTATTCTTCGCCAGATACTGTGCAAACAATGTCGCTATTGCACCTGTATCATGTGCGTTATGTATATGTGGGTGCTCTGGAACGGAGTACCTATGGTCCGTTGAACAAATTCGATCATATGGCTGGCCTGCGCGTTGTCTATCAGTCAGACGGCGTGACGATCTATGAAGTGTTGTAAATTCATACCGTTCTTCCCAGAAAGGAGCGTACTACGGAACCACTGGTACTATCTGAACGTTAAAACTAGTATGCATCGTACGTAAAAAAGATTGGAAGCACGCGTCTATTTTATTGGTGTCTGCTATGCTAGAGAGTATATATGTTCGAACTTTTCCAGATGTGGGCAGCGGTCGAGGCTCTGGGGCTGGTGTTTCTTCCGCTAACTATCACAGTATTTCATAATTTACCTGATAGAGGATGGGCTTTTAGCAAGGCGCTGGGTCTGGCTTTGTTTGCCTTTTTTGTCTGGTTCCCGCTGATGACCCTGCGCTTCTTGCCTTTCAGCCAGTTCTTTATCGCGGGTGTGGCCCTTATCTTGCTGGCCTGCAATCTACTTGCCTTCCTGCGCCTGCGCCATGCACTGGCGAAGGTGATACGCTCCAATATCTCCTATATCGTTGTTACTGAGCTGGTCTTTCTGGGTATGGTCTTTCTGCTTGGCTGGATACGCTCCTTTGGGCCGGATATTCGCTCTTACGAGATGTTTATGGATGAGGGTTTTATCGCTGCGATCATGCGCAGTCCTCATCTACCGCCCAACGATATGTGGTTTTCTGGCTACCCGATCAACTATTACTACTATGCGCATTTCACTATCGCTATGTTGGCGAAGCTGCTGGGGCAGTCGCCTTCGATTGCTTTCAATACCGGTATCTGTATCTTCTTTGGCATGACGGCGGTAAATCTCTTTGGCGTCACGTGCAATATTGTCTCCTGGGCGCGCTACCTGCGTACGCGTGCGAACTCTGCGACATCCACTGAGCGGCCCGATACGGTGCATCCTTCACTGCTGCGCAGCGCGCCTTATGGTTTGCTGGCGATGCTGATGGGCCTCATCCTGGGCAATCTGGCCGCGACGCAGCAATGGTGGCAGAATCATGGCGAGGACTTTGCCAGCGGGGCTGCCTTTCAACAATGGCTGCAAAATCACAACGGCTGGGCGCAGTATGACTGGTTCACGCCCTCACGCGTTATCGATAAGACGATTAATGAGTTCCCAGCTTTTAGCTTCTTGCTTTCTTGCTTCCATGCTCACGTGCTGGCGCTGGCCTTCACTATTCTAGCAATCGGGATGGCGTTCAACCTTTTCCTGGAGCAGGAAGGCAGAGGTATCTATGCCTTCGGGCGCGGCTGGCGTCTCCCCTGGACCCTGGGTACGACGGCGCTCGTTATCGGTGGCCTGTTCACCATGAATGGCTGGGACTATCCGACCTATCTGGGTCTGGCCCTGGTGTGTCTGGTGTTGCAGCAGTGGCTGACGGCTTCCACACGCTTGAGCCTGGCGCTTATGTCCGATATCGCGATCGCTTGTCTGAGCCTGATGGCGCTCTCTTTTGTCCTGTATCTCCCTTTCTACCTCTCGTTTGTGTCTCCATCGCAGGGGATCGGTATTGTGGGTGCGGCGGATCGTACTCCGCTGCGAGATGAGCTGCTGATCTATGGCCTGTTCGCTTTCGTCTTCCTTTCGCTCCTGCTCGCCAGCACTTTGAAGCGTCCACTGCTTGCCCTATCTTCCCTGACGACAGCCGACGATGATACGGCGCCCGGTGTGAGACGTATCGATTGGACGCGCGTGGGCTTCGTGGGCGTCTTCCTTTTGCTGCTTATAGGTTTGCTCACACTCGTCTTTATGGGTAACAGCACGACGTTTGTGGTCGCTGCAAGTATCACCATGCTGGGCGTGATACTGCTCTTCTACAATATTGGCGATCGCTCACACGCTTTTACATTGTTGCTTGGTACTATTGCATTTGCTCTGATCGCACTATGTGAGGTATTCTTCCTGAAAGATGTTTTCGCCGGTAATTATCCACGCATGAATACGGTCTTTAAGTTCTATTTTCAGGCCTGGGCGCTTCTTTCCATCGCTTCTGGCGCTGGTCTTTTCTTTGTTCTAGAGAGTTTACGCCCACTGAAAACCGCTTCGCTTGCCCTGCGCCGGGTTCAGGGTGGCGTGAGGATTGTATGGATACTCTGCCTGCTTGCTCTGGTGGTGGCTGGATCTGCCTATCCGCTTTCGGCCCCTGAGGCGCGTTACGCGCTTTCCAGATCTTCTGGCCAGGGATTTTATCTGCAGCGCACGAATAGCCTGGATGGGCTGACCTATTTGCAGACCGATCCGGCCAATCCAGGCGACTACGCTGCCATTCGCTGGCTTAATGCAAATGTGCAGGGTGATCCTGTTATTGTAGAGGCTGTTGGCGATGATTATAGTAACGCCGGGCGCGTCTCTGCGTTTACCGGTCTGCCAACCCCAATGGGATGGGTCGGCCATGAGATCCAGTGGCGTCTGAACTGGATCAATAAGGGTTCGAATTCCGTTGAGTTCCAGCGCCGGGCCACTGATGTCGATACGATCTATAAGAGTCCTGATCCCGCGACGGTGCTGTCGTTGATGGCTCACTACAATGCTCAATATCTCTACGTGGGACCCGTCGAGTACGCGAAATATGCTATAGATCCCAAAATAAATCTGCATCGCTTTAGTGCATTTATGCAGATTGTTTACAACGCTGATGATGTAACAATATACAAGGTCAGATAGGATGCCATGGTGTATCCTGGTTATAGCTTTGATGATACAATGGCACAGGCAAGGAGGAAAAATCCTTTGAAAAGTTATGAAACTGAACCACGTGATGAAATGCCCGCTTCATCCCCCAACGGGGAAAATGTGGAGACAGCGCATGATCAGGCAGATGCAGAGCGCGTAGAAGGGCCTGCCTCTCCTCTCGAGCCGGTTGTGTCTGATACTGTAAACTCTGTGGATGGTGAGGCGGCGACTGCTAGAGAGCCGCTTACCGATCTGGATGTCTCGACTGGTGAAGAGAGCGACGAAGAGAATGATGAGCAATCTCGCAGGCGCATATTCTCTCGCCCGACGCGTCAACAGCTGCTGGACTGGCTGCCTTTCTGGGGCATCATTCTGCTAGGCGCTATTCTGCGCTTCTGGGGATTGGGCGATAAGCCGCTCCATCATGATGAGAGCTTACATGCATATTTCTCGCTGAAGCTGATGCAGAATGATCTAGAGAACTGGATCTCCTGCTTCAATACGTCGAATGCAGGTTGCTATCACTACGACCCCTTGCTGCATGGCCCCTTTCAGTTTCATGCCATTGCGTTTGTATACCAGATCAGCCAGTGGTTGGGCGCACCGGATCATGGCGTGAATACGACGACGGTAAGAATCGCCGCCGCCACGCTTGGCACGGTCATCGTAGGGCTGCCTTATTTCTTGCGCGACTACCTGGGGCGCATTGGTGCATGGTTGGCCTGCTTCCTCCTGGCGATCTCTCCGAGCATGGTCTACTTCTCACGTTTTGCGCGCGAAGATATCTACATGGCCTGTTTTACGTTGCTGCTGGTCGTGGCTGTAGGTCGTTACGTTCACACGCATAAGATGCGCTGGATCATTATCGCTGCGGCTGCCTTTGGGCTATCTTACGCTACGAAAGAAGCGACGTTCTTGACGGTCCTGATCTTTGGCAGCTTCCTGGGGGCGTTGCTCGCGTGGGAACTGGGCGTGCGTCTGCCATTCCGCTCCCGCTTCCAATCGAGATACGCGCACTACCTCCCACGTACCTGCGGCTGGATAACGCTGCTGATCTACTTCCTGATCCTTGCCCCGCTTGCCAGATTCTTCTTTGGCTGGGTAAGGGCCCTCTCCATTTATGTAACGGACCCCAAAACTGTCAATGCGGCGAACGCGTATGTGCAGAATCTGAAGAATGTGACGGTTGCTACCGTTCCCTGGGTCGGCATTGTACTGGGTATCTTTGTGCTCGTGATTTTGATACGCGAGATGCTCGGGCGCTCAGTGCAGACTGGAAGACGTGGCATCGCTGCAAAGCTCGATCCCGATCGTCAACCGGTGCTCGATACGATCCTTACGATGCCCTGGACGCACTGGTTCTTTGCTCTGTTGTGCGCCTGGACGATCTTCCTGGTGCTCTTCACGGCGCTCTTTACCGACATCCCTGGCGGCATCGGCAATGGCATCTGGCAGGGATTGTACTACTGGCTTCAGCAGGTGCAGGTCGCCCGTGGTGGGCAGCCCTGGTACTACTATCTCCTGCTGATCCCGCTCTACGAGCAGATTGGACTGGTCTTCGGGCTGGTCGGTGTTGTGCGTTCGCTTCTGCGCCCGACGCGCTTCCGTCTCTTCATGGTCTACTGGTTTGTCGGCAATGTGTTCATCTATTCCTGGGCCGCCGAGAAGATGCCCTGGCTGATGATCCATATGACGATGCCTATGATGATCCTGGCGGCTATCGGGCTGGAACCGGGCGTGGTGAAAGTTGCCGATCTCGTCAAGAGCCGCTTGCAAAGACGTTCCACTACAGGTCCTGAGTTTGTGATTGCTTCTGAACCACCTGTGCGCCCGAAGGTTGGTGTGCCGGTGGGCGTGGCTATCTTCAGTTGTGTATTGGGCGTGCTGCTCTTGCTGCCGACGTTGCAGAATATATACCAGGTAACGTACGTGCACTACGCCGATGGGCCGCACGAAATGATGATCTATGTACAGACGACGACGGATGTCAACGCGCTCATGGCGAAGGTGAATCTCCTCGATCAAAAACTGGACGGCGGTAATCATCAACTAGCGATCGGCCTGACCTCTGATGCTACGTGGCCCCTCATCTGGTACCTGCGCGATTATCCCAATACCTGCCTGGACTATCCCCAGGGCTGCCCCGCTACGGCTAAAAATATCCCTGTGATTATCGTTGGTGGGGATAATCTCTTTGGCAACCAGTCCCTGTACTCGGCGGACTATCGCTATCACCAGTACCATATGCGCACGTGGTGGGACGAGGGCTATAAGCCAGCTCCCTGTGTGCCGAGCAAGACGGTCAAATGCGATCCCTCCCAGACATGGGGTGGCGTCGGACCGCTCCTGTGGCTCAGTTATGGCGACAATCCACCGCCAGGAGCAAAGTTTAATCTGGGACGTGCTGTCAGTAATGTCTGGCAGTGGTGGTGGCAGCGCAAAGCCATCGGCAGCACGGATGGCACGTACGATATGGGCCTGTTCATTCGCAAGGACCTGGGTGTGAATCCTTAAGTGACTATTGAGGACTCGTCGGCGCCAAAGGCGCTTCACAAGCCCTTTTGTGTGTTTGACGGGCTGGCGGCTCAGGCCGCCAGCCCGTCAAACACACAAAAATAGTGCGAGCCGCGACGCGGCGAGGAGTCAGGGAACAGGGATCTGAAGAGTTACGGAATGCAAAGCTGCATGCATTGATGAGGATTATTTGTGCGATGAAGGACTGGCATGCCCATGAACGGACATGCCAGTTAAGACGTGGTAGTAGCCAGTTGTTTCTGCTCTATGAGCGCGTCGCGCAGCAATGGCCGCGCACGCTGGAAGTACGTCTTCGCCGTGTTTTGTGGAATGTTGAGCATCTGCCCGATCTCCACAAAGGTCAACTCTTCTCGGTAGCGTAGAATGACGATGCGGCGGAATTTGAATGGAAGGGCCTGAATGGCCTGCTGCAGCCTCTTCTGCATGTCCGATTGTTCGGCGACCTCTTCGGGTAGCGGATAGGGGTCGGGTATCATCTCCAGAAACGACCACTCCTCCTCTTCGTCGCCGAGCTCTAGATCCGAAAAAAGGATCGGTTTTTTCTTGCGCAGTTCGTCCATGCAGCGGTTCCAGGCGACCTGGTAGAGCCATGCTTTGATAGGTTCCCGTGTATGCAGCGTTGAAAGGTTTGTGTTCAGTTGAGGGATGTGCAGATGGAGTTGAAAGAAGACGTGCTGTAATATATCATGCGACTGTTCGTAATCTTTGACATAACGATGAATGAAGTTGAATAACGGAGCTGTATAGCGCCGGACCAGGGTTTCAAATGCCTCCTGATCGCCTTTCGTTATCTGCTCGACCAGGTCACTATCGGGATTTCCCGCGGGCTGTGTCTTACTATATTTCCGTATGTGCATACATTACCTTCTTACTTTCTTGATTGCTCCTGTGCCGATCATTCTTCTTCACCTGCTCCCCTCTACAAAAAAACACAATGCGCTTGTAATATGTTTGATCCTGCGTTTATGGTAGCAGAAGAAGATCAAGAAAGTATCAAGAAGTGGTAAGGTTCTTGTGAGATAGTTCTCATAAATTTATGTCTGGCGTAGGACAACTGCGTCCTATCAGCCAGAAGAGACTAAAAGCATGGTATTTAATCGGTCGCATCTACCGTCACTGTCAGATTCATGCCCGGTGATACTGCGCTGGTGATATGATATGTGCCTTCGGTATCGAAGACCACGTCTTTTGCCTGATTGGGTGCGATCCGGATGCCCGGATTGAGCAGCGCCTGGGGCGGTGGAGATTGCAGCGCTGAGAGTACAACGGTAGTCTGGCATTGCTTATTGCTGCCCACGCAGATAATCTGGGTCGTCGTGGATGATTGATTGACAAAGTGGATCGCTTCGCCTTCGGGAATTTCTATCGTCTGCGGCGCGAAGCTCATTGTCGTCACATCCACACTGGGCGGCGTGTGGAAATGATAATAGCTGAGAATCACGATAGTAAACGCGATCACAAATAATAGTGGGGCAGAGATCGCGATAAGCCACGTCCTGGCGCGCCTGGATAACTTCATCTATACTCTCCTGGTTTCATATCCACTGCTGAGGTTTTTTCAGTACCTCCAATAGTCTCGCTTCCTCGCTATCGGGAGCGGGTTGATAGTCGTATTCCCAACCGGCGACAGGTGGTAGCGACATAAGAATGCTCTCGACGCGCGCGCCGGTTTTGAGGCCGAAGGCGGTCCCGCGATCGTTGATCAGGTTGAACTCTACGTAACGTCCACGGCGCAGGGACTGCCAGCGCCTGTGTGCGTCGGTAAAGGGGAGATCTTTGCGTCGCTCGATGATCGGGAGATACGCGGGCAGAAAAGCCTCGGCGCAACTCGTGGTCAGGCCAGCGAGCATCTCCTGATCGTATGCGTTGAGGTTGCCCAGGAAGATGCCTCCCACGCCGCGATGCTCCTGCCGGTGAGGGAGGTAGAAGTAGTCATCGCACGCCTGCTTGAAGCGAGGGTAGAAAGCTGTATCGTAGCGGTCGCAGGCTTCTTTATGGATGCGATGAAAATGTCTCGCGTCCTCCTCGAAGAGATAATATGGCGTCAGGTCGGCGCTGCCACTAAACGAGCGGGAGGCAGGTCCAGCGCCGTCGTCCAGCTCAAAGTAGCGATAGTGAGCGTGGGAGGTCGGTGCCAGCGGATTGTGCGGGTGAATAACCAGGCTGATGCTGGTCACGAAGAATGGTATATGATCGCCCGCGAAATTGCCGCTCCCGACACTGGCCGTCTGCGCCGCCTCCCTGGTCATGGTGCCACTGACCGTCGACGTGTTGACGCCCGCCTTTTCGAAGACGTTCCCGTTCTGCATAACGCGGGTGAGGCCGGAGCCGCCCCCCTCGCGCGTCCAGCTATCTTCGCGAAAGACTGTCCCGTCGATCCGCTCAAGAGCCTTGCAGACGATATCTTGAACTTGTAGCAATGTCTTCTCCATGCGCGTTCGCATGGTTTCACTCGTGATCATAATGCTCTCTCTAAACAAACTTGGAGCGACAGAAATACCCTGATTTTATCGTGCGCTATACTCGTGGACGAAATCAACCAGGCGTCGCACATTGTCTACGGGCGTGCCGGGCAGGATGCCATGACCCAGATTGAAGATGTGGCCGGGACGGCCCGCTGCCTGGTCGAGTACGTACCGGGCATGCCCCTGCAATTCCGGCCAGGGAGCGAACAGCGTGACCGGATCGAGATTGCCCTGAATGGCAACATCATAGCCGAGTCCTTGCCATGCTTTGTCCAGGTCTGAATGCCAGTCGACACCGATCACATCGCCGCCGGCCTCGCGCAGCAGATCGAGCATGCCGCCCGTGTTGGTGCCGAAGTGGATGAGCGGCACATTGCCCTGGCGCGCGATCTCGATGGCGTGGCGGCTGTGGGGCAGGACGTATGCGCGGTAATCCGCCGGACTGAGCGCGCCGACCCAGCTATCGAAGATCTGCAACGCCTGCGCGCCTGCCTGCGCCTGTGCCAGCAGATAGTGGCCCACGACCTCGCTCAACTTCTCCATCAAGCGATGCCACGTGGCCGGCTCGCCCATCATCAGTCCCTTGGTGAGGACATAGTTCCGGCTCCCCCTGCCTTCGATTGCGTAGGAGGCCAGCGTAAAGGGCGCGCCGCTGAAGCCGATGAGGGGAATATTGCGGCTCGCCAGCTCCTGTCGCGCCAGCCTGATCGCTTCGAGTGTGAACCAGAGCGTCTCCTGGGGAGGTAGCACGCGTAGCGCGTCGACATCCGCACTGGTGCGAACGGGATTATGAATAACCGGCCCCTCGCCCTTGCCGAACGTCAGGTGCAATCCCATGCCTTCGAGCGGCGGCAAGATATCGGCGAAGATGATGGCCGCGTCCAGATGGAAGGCGTGTATGGGCTGCATTGTCACAGTGCAGGCCAGTTCCGGCGTCTTGATGATATCCAGGATACCGTGGTTTGCGCGCAGTTCCCGATATTCAATCATATAGCGACCGGCCTGGCGCATCAGCCAGATAGGCGTTGCGTCGACCTGTTGGCGATAGCAGGCGCGTAGAAAGCGCGGAGTTCCCGTTTCCGGCACTACGAGTGACGACGATGTATGTGCTTGCATTACGATTCCTTATTTCTGGCATCCGCCCGACAGTTATCTCAGGTTGCGTTTGCTGGATCTACTGTTCAGGACCCCTTCATTCAGTAGGGATGGGGCTTGCCCCCATCCGGCTCGGGGCGCGCGATCATGCAAAGGAGCTGCGTTCTCGGGGAACCGGATGGGGGCAAGCCCCATCCCTACTGAATAGTTCCGTGTATATAATAGCGTAGAGGCGGCTTTATGGCAACCTCTAATTCTACACTGCTGATGTTTTGATATAAGATAAGCTCATCTATGATAGAAACGCATCAGTAAGAGCCAGAGACGTAAAGAGGGTCAAGGAGAAATGCCATAGCGCAGAAGGATGTCGTGGGAGGAAGCAAGGGAAGCAGGCAGACGACGCAGGCGCAGGCCGGACAACACCGCCAGTTCCGCCAGGTGGAAAATGCCATAGGCGTCGTCGAGGAAAACAATGACATGATCGCGATTTGCTTCCTTCAGTCGCATCCGCCAGCGCGCCGTCCCTTCGCCCAAGAGCAGCGCCGTACTGAGCGGGACATCTTGAGTCTGCGGCGAGCTTTCCGTCGTGGCAAGTTTCGCTTGCCACAAGCGAAACGGGTGCACAATCCCATCACCAGCAGGGTGAAGTGGCAATGCACGACGACGGCGGCCTCCGTTCTCTTGGGAAAGCGTCCCAAATGCCCACGAGTTGCGCAACGAGGTCCCACGGGATACGTGTATAGCTTCCCTACCTCGTAAGGGATGCGGTTTCCCCACATCGTAGACCTCGACAAGAAAAGACAGTACACTCCTCATAGAGATCGAAACATAGACGCATTCTAAAAGGAGA
>DAOTTD010000132.1:0-5166 GCA_034438015.1 Ktedonobacteraceae bacterium
GGTTTCGTGGAGTAAAATTTTTCTCTCATAAAATTTACACTAAAATGCCTAAAAAAGCCAGACCGTGTACATCCGTCAGTGACATCTGTGTGCATAGCTAGCTTCTGCTTAGCTCAACATGTGAAAAGCATGGGGTAAGTGCCCAAAAAGTAAGAGTAGGAGGAGGACTACCACTCGTTGGCCAGTACTTTTTCCCACTCGGCATTGGGGTTCTCGAAAACGTTTGCCGGGTCAGGATCAGCTGCCAGTTCCCGTTTCGCCTGGTCTACGTCCAAGCTGTGTAAAATTCGCCGTGCCAGCAGCCTGAACTGCCCAAAGTAATACTGCCCTTCGCCATCCAGGAGCCGAAATCGCTTAGTAACGCTCCGGGCACAATCATCAAGCAGCACAACGGAGCGGGCAGAAAGCTGGCTGCCAGAAGCATACCATTCTTCGAGGCAAGTGCGCAGGTATGCGTCAAGCAGCACGAAGCCATCCCGATCCATCGGGGTGAGTTCATGCAAGAGGGGAAATGGCTGCGCTTCCAGACTGGCCCACAAATCCTGTGTTCTCATGGCACGCCTCACGACCCCTGATGTTCCTGCCGCTGCATGGTGAGGCGCAAGCCCTCAAGATACTGCCGGTGCTTGGCCAACTCTGCCTCTAATTCGGCGATTTTGATGTCTTTCTGGATGTAATCTTGGAGCAGGGTTGCGTACTGTTTCTCTTGCGTTTTCAAAAGTTCCTCTGCCTTGCGCACACGAGCCACCAGGTCCGTCTTTTTGTAGGCTAGCAGCGGGTCACGCGGGGAGGGCTCATCAGGATATGGCGCCTTGGTTCGTTTGCGCTTCTGCTTGAGAAAGGTGCTGTGTTGCTGGTACAGGAGTAGTGCCTCTGGATTACGGCGAAGCGCTGCATACGCCAGACCACATTCCTCATAAATAGTCCGGGCAGAAATGGGCTTGTGCTGTGCGGCGAGCGTTGTAATCGCGGTCCTGAGCCGCTCTACGGTGCTGTGTTTTTGAGTCTGGGCGTGGGCACGGAGTCCCGCAAGTTGTTGTTCCGTGTATAGGGCGCGTGGTCGAATCGCCTGCTTACGCTTCCGCATCGACAATGATCCCCTCACATGAAGTTGCGGGTCGCAAAAGAAAGATGGGGCGATGCGTTCCATCCTCAATGGCAGCTTGGAGGAACTCCATATCCTTGAGATGTTTCTCCAGGTCGCGCACCAGCAGGCGATACTGGCGCGCATCAACCTCATTGCCCTGTGCTTCTAGTTCCTCGGCCAGCCGCCCGTACACGCCCAGCCAGTGCAGGATGTTCTTGCGTTTCCGTGGGTCCACCACCAGGTGCGGGCAGCCAATGCAGAGCGTGCGATTGTAGCCACGTGGGCAGAGGTCGATATTCCCGCAGAAACCAAAGGTGGTTTCCAGCAAGGTGTGCCAGTGCTCGAAACTCTCGCGGAGTTCCTCGTCCATATCGGCGATCTCATGGGCGCTTGGCCACTCTACCAGGAGCGATGCCGCGCGGACTTCTACATCCTTTTGAAAGGAGGCAAAGGCGACCCACGATGACTCCTCTGGTTCCGCACTGTAGTAGGCCGTAGAGACGGGCACCATCCCTGGCTGATATTCGTGGTGGAGCACCCGTGCTACTGCTTCAATTGGCACTTCGTATTCGTGGTGTGCTGTCGTTGCCATGACATGACGCAGCAGATGGACCGTCACCGAGAAGGGCTCCCCTTCCCTCGTCCGAAATTCCAGACCGTACAAAATGAATCGCAAGAGGCTAGAGACGTCTTCAGGGGCAAAGGCTCCCCACCTCCCATCAGGGCTGGCATCCCATTGGAAAAGATAGCGCTCAGGAACAAGATCGTCATGCTTTGTATTGAAGTAGTTGGGGTGTACCACCGGAATACGGTTGTCATGTGCTCGACGAAGCTCCTCCGCGATTTCACGCAGGAGTTCCCATGACCAATCACTGATGGGAAAGAGCTTGCGCTCTGCCTCTGTACGTTTTCCTTTGGGCAACAGCAACTGCACGTGCATCACTCGCTCTTCTCCATCTGGCTGTTCATGAGATGTAACGATGTAGGGGCGAGCCTTAAAGCGATCGGCGCTGACCTGGAGTAACTCACACATCCGGCTCCCGTTCGTCAGGGCAATGGTTGTAAGCGCCGCTCCAAAGAGGCAGCCTCGGTAAAGGGATTCGACATCAAAAAGGAGTGCGCCAGTACGTATCATGGCCTCGTTGAGAGCCCTGCTGAGATCCTCAGCAGGTGCCAAAATCCCATCCCGTGAGGACTTCAGACCTAGGATTGTTCCGAATTGGGCGAGAATCTCTTTTCTGTGTTGTGCATCCTCTGGGGTCATCCTCCGAGGTTCATTGATCTGGAAGAGTCGGCACTTGATGAGATCACCAAACCAGAGCAACTCATTGGCAGGATTGAGACATTGAACGAAGAATTGCTGCGTAGCGAATTCGTCCCGGCATTGCTTCGCATTGCGTTTGGTACGGGAGCTGTAGTCTTTCGGATGCGCTTTTACCCAGGAGCGCCGATCCCACAACACGAAGTGCAACGCGACTTTTTGTTTTTCGAAGCAGATGTCGGAGATCGTTTGGGCCTCACGGTTGACCGTGATCAGTTCCTCTTCGTACGAAAACGCCAACGGCAGTTCCGCGCCCGATGTTTGCACCTGGGTGAGTGCTTCATGATACGCAGCTCGCAGTCGCTGCACCTGCTGTTTGCGAACCCGCACCAGCGCGACCAACAGTGTGTGGAGCGGAGCAACGAGATCGGCTTTCGCTTTTCGCCGTTGCTTTGCTCCTTCCCTGTGAACAGCTGATGGCACATACTGCTGACGAAATCGTCGGGGAAGGCAAGGAAGGATATGGGGCTCAACTGTTACGTATTGCTGTGGAGTGAGCTTTTCCAGATAGTCTGGGAGGTGCGTTTCTGTGATGGCTGCATAACTCTTGAAGTAGCTGTAATCCTTTGGCGTGAACTCTTTCGCGGCTGCGTACCTGTTCCAGGCCTGGCTTGTTAACTCGGCAACACATTGGACCCCACAACGCGCCTGGACATCTCGAAGGAGGCTGCTAATCGCCATCAGACGATTGCGCGCACCCAGCTCATTCAGGGGTCCATATCCAACAGCAGCAGCGAGAGCCAGGGGAACCGCAAAAGGGATGTCTCCCACACCGTTCACAAGAAAGCCCATCACTCGGCTCGGAAGCCGAGTCCAATCGATGTGCGGGGTCTCGTGGAACTCCTCTGGCAACCAGCTGAAAAATGCTTGCAGATGCAGGGCACGATTGTCATCACTGAAGTTGATTCGTCGCGTCGCCCCAGAGGTTGAGACTCGTTCCTGGGTGGTGGTTTGACTCATGGTTCATCCTTCCAAAACTCAAGATCAGCCAGAGCTTGCAGCGTGGCAGCACTTGGCTGCGGTGGCTGTGGCGCGGAGGTCAGGGGTGTTGACTGTGCTTTCAGTCGTGATTTCTGGACGACGGCGAGCGCTTCCGCTTGTCTCTCTGTCTTGCGCTGAAAGGTTTCGGCAAACTCCTCTTCCTCTTCGTATTCGGTAAAGGAATGATCGTAGCAGAGAATGGTGAGCGGGCTTCGCCAGGCCATGCGCCGCTGGACACAGCGCCTCAAACGCTGCACGCGGTCAGCATCCTGGATCTTCCTGATCTCGGAAAGCCAGCTCGTCACTCGCAAATGGCGCAGATCATGGGGAGTATACTCTAGGAATGGGAGGGTGGTTCCACTTTTCTCGTCTTTTTGCGGTGGTCGTGCGGCAAAAAGACGTCGCCAGTGATGGTAAAAGGCGTCGCGATTGTAGGGAGTTTGTCTCCTGGTAAGAAAGATGGGATCAGTGTCATCGAGCTGAGAGAGCCGTTTACGACCCTGTGAATCGAGAGAAGCTCGCTCTGTCCGCACATAGCGAACGAGGGCAGCTTCAAGGGGTTGCGAAAGCCTGATCAGTTTTTCTTCACGCCCGTAACTGCCTTTGTTCGTGACATATGCCTGATAGGGATCTTTGGCTTTGCGAACTCCCCCTGCCGTCATGGAAAGGATCTCGCTGAGCCTAGCTCCCGTCTCGCGCAGGATCAAGAAGACCAGGCGATCGCGTTGGGTTGAGGCATGCGTCGTCATCCAGTCGAGATCGGTGCTCATACGCTGCTGAATCTGTTCGGAGGTGAGCATAGCATCCGGGTGCCACCCTTTCCACACCTCTCCTCTGCGCTGGCGAAAGTAGGCGGTTGGTCGCAGATGGGTCTCTTGCCAGCTTTCCTGCCGGGTTCCTGCGTGATCTGGTGCGCCGCTATTGGCGAGCGATTTGATGTGTTCTCGTTTCCAGCGCTGGAGGAGCTGAGAACACATGGGATTGGGGTAGGCATACAAACCGGCCTCGGCCATCACCGCGTAGAAATCTCGAATGGCAGCCAGGAGCACGTTCATACTACTCTGGCTCAGCGGAGACGCGCTGGTGAGACTAATCTGGTAGCCATCGAGTGTCGTATCACGGCTGACCCGACAGCCTACATCGTCCAGAAGGAATGCTTTCACAGAGCGCCGGACTTGTTCTGGGGGAGCGTTCCAGGCGGCATCGTGGGCAAGGAGGTAGGCAAAAAACGGTTGCAAAAAGGCGAGATAGGTTTGCCTGGTGCCATTCGGCCCAGGTTGTTTGCGTAATCGATGCCACTCACAGAGGGGAGAAACAGGACGGCCAGTGTGATCCACAATCAGGAGTTCGTAGCGCCCACCGGGAGGTCCGGTAATTTTTCTGAACCCGGAGAGGGCGACAAAACGCCCTTGTTCTCGTCCTTTGGCTCGCATCGACTCCTCCTCACTCCCATCATCTTCTCTTTCTATTATACTGGTGATTCCAAGTGCCCTGGATAAGCGTCAATGACAGACGTGTCCTTTCATCTGTCGAAGCGCAAAAATGGGTCATTCAGAGGGAATCAATCGGCACTACTGTTAACTAGTGGGTTGTTAGCCCTACGCTGTCGTTCCAACTGTCGCTGCAGACGCCTATTCTTTCTGATATCCGGTTGCAGTTCCTCGCAGAAGGGTTTGAGTTGGACGTGTCCCTGTTGTGAAACGATGGCGAGCGACGACGGCCCGATATCGAGCCCGATCCTATCACTGCCCGGCAGGTTCTTGGGTTTTTGATAGGC
>DAOTTD010000133.1:0-28626 GCA_034438015.1 Ktedonobacteraceae bacterium
TAGTACTACAGCCCCACTTACAACGTGAGATGGCTCTACAGGCCATTGCTCTTCTAAGAGCTTTTATTGACGACTGGCTCCAGAAGCCGTCTCATAAGTATGGTCCTGGCAAAGTGGGACTGTAGTATTAGAGCGTGTTTGAAAAGGGATGACGGTCGAGAGGGGAAGAGGTACACTTGGTATATGAAAAAGAACCAATTGTATCCGACCGATCTGACCGACCATCAATGGGATTGTATCAAAGAGTTGATCCCTGCTGCAAAACCAGGAGGCCATCCACGCACGCTGGACATGCGAGCGATCGTCAATGCCATCCTGTACTTGACCGTCACAGGCTGCCAATGGCGGCGGCTGCCACGTGAATATCCAGCCTGGCAGAGTATAATGGGCCCAGGAATTTGGACAGGGAAAGGGCCAGAAATAAGATATACTAACGCATGATGAGAAAGCAGTATACGTCGGCCTTAAAGGCCGACGTAGTCCAAGAAATCTTGAAAGAAGAGAAAACCCTGGCCCAAATTGCATCAGAGTATGAAGTGCACCCGACACAATTAAAGAACTGGAGAGCAATTGCTGTAGAAGGAATGCAAAGTCTTTTGAGAAGCAGGATAGCACAGCAGAACTGAAAGCGGCCTATGAGCAGCAATTGACTGAGCTGTATGCAGAGATTGGGAAACTCACGACACAGGTGACCTGGCTCAAAAAAAAGTGTCCAATCTGAGTCATGAGCAACGTGTGGTTCTGGTCGAACGAGCAAGCAACGAGCTGCCGCTGACGCAACAAGCAGAATTGCTGAGTGTGAGTCGTTCGAGCTTCTACTATCAACCATGCGAGCCTTCCGCCGAAGAAATTGCGATCAAACATCGTATTGATGAACTGTACACGCAACATCCATTTTACGGCTCAAGGAAAATTGAAGCACAATTACGTCGAGAAGGAGTGGTGATCAGCCGGAAAACGGTGCAACGACACATGCGAGAAATGGGAATAGCGGCCATCTATCCCGGGCCGAATTTGAGTCGTCGGCAGCAGAAAGAGCACGTATTTCCGTATTTATTGCGTAATCTCACTATTAACGCTCCGAATCACGTCTGGGGAATCGACATTACGTATATTCGCATGCTCAAAGGGTGGATGTATCTGGTCGCGGTTTTAGATTGGTATTCGCGCTATGTGATCAGTTGGCAGCTGGATCACACGCTCGAAATGCCGTTTGTCGTGACTGCCGTTCAACGTGCACTTTCGACGGCCACTCCAGTGATCTGGAATAGTGACCAGGGAAGTCATTTTACGAGCCCGCACTACCTGCAATTGTTGCGGGATGCGCATATCCAGATCAGTATGGAGAGCAAAGGACGTGCATTAGACAACATTTTTACCGAACGTCTCTGGATAACAGTAAAATATGAAGAAGTCTATTTACATGACTATACCTCTCCGAAAGAAGCTCGCCACCAATTGAGCAACTATTTCGAGTTTTTTAATCATAAGAGACTTCATCAAGCTCTTGATGACCAAACTCCTGCTGAAGTCTATTCAACAGGAACAACGAAGCTTTTATTATAAAACAGGCACCGCAGCGAAAGAACAAGGAGGAAAGTAGCTCTTAAAACCGCCCTTCCTCCTGTCTTGACAAATGGGTCCACTTTATAGATTCGAATGCTTTACGTCTAAAAACATAGAAATCGATCACATTATTCATCAGGGCATTGAGATGTCGCCCTCCGGTTCCTTGATTTATCTCCCCGTCTCTAATATACTGAATGTACTTTCACAGGTACCAGGTAGGTACTTCGCTATTAGGAGCATTGAATGTCGCCAGAATTTGAAGATGTACCCGTAACGTCGGATGAGCAGTCGGAACCAGAAGACACACAGACGACTCCTGCTACGGAAGAGGTGGGTGACGAGGACGCGCAGGGGGCCGCAAACAGCGCGCCGCCCAGCGAGGATTTTGAAGCGGGCGTGCTGGCACAGCTGGACAGCCTGTACCGCACAGCGCTGCGCATGACCAATAATCCGCAAGAGGCCGAAGATCTGGTACAGGAGACGATGCTGAAGGCATTTCGCTTCTCCCACACGTACCAGCCCGGCACGAACCTGCGCGCCTGGCTCTTCCGTATTCTGAACACCTCCGCCATCAATCGCTACAGGAGAAACGCGGCCCATCCTACGCCCACGTCCTTGCCCGAAGGCGAGGAGTTTTATCTCTACAACCAGATCAGAGACCTCAGTGGACGGGAACTGTCGCAGGGAGCTGAGGAGGAGGTCTTAAATAAATATCTCGATGAAGATGTATACAAAGCTCTGAACGACCTGCCCCCCAATTTCCGTATGGCCGTCGTCCTGGCCGACATCGAGGGACTTTCGTATAAAGAGATCGCCGAGGCGCTGCAGATACCGATTGGCACGGTCATGAGCCGCATCTCCCGCGCACGGCGGCAGCTCCAGAAATCGCTCTGGCAGTACGCAAAGGAACGCGGCTACGTAAGATCCGAGGCATCATAACAGAGTGTAAATTTGGAATACCATTAGATCGACTTTGGGATCTGGCGCAGTACATCGGAACCCGAGCGCGTGAGGCGCACATTGACACAGCGACGATCCATTACATCAACGGTACGTGTCACCAACCCTTTCCGCTCAAGACGAGCAATTGCCTTCGTGGCGGCGGCTGAACTCACACCCAGGGTCGAGGCAACCTCACCCACAGACCAGCGTTCGCGTCCAGCCAGATGACCAAGCACTTCGAGTTGACGCGGTGTAATACTATGCGAGATCCGACGTAAAGTAGTCATGTACTTTTCTCCTGCAACGGTATTTATCTATACCTCCTTGCATTCAAATGAGTGCGAAGCACTAGCTGCGAAGGCAGCGTTTTTGAATGCAGTCTGATATATACACATACCACGAACATGTGCCTGTAGAAATGACGCGCTGCAGAAAAAAATCGGGTACCGGAAATTTTTGCAGGGAAAATCGTTAGCGAGTCTATCGATGCGTTACAGAGGAAGAGATACATCTGATTGTGAGCCTGAAGCGCCGTCATGTTCCTGCCTTTTCAGCACACGACGCAGGGTAAAGGCAAACACACTGCCCTCGCCTTCACGTCCGCTACTCTCCATCCAGATGCGCCCACCCATCGCGTCCACCAGTTGCTTGCAGATATAGAGACCCAGCCCGGCACCGCGCGCCGGACTGTTCATATCGCGTTCGAGGCGCATGAAACGCTCGAAGAGGCGCTGCTGGTCTTCGGGCGGCACCCCTAGCCCGTGATCGCGAATGCGCACCGTTACGTAGGCAGGAGAAGTCTCGGACGTTAGCTCGATAGATGATCCGTGCGGGGAATATTTCAATGCATTACTTATAAGATTCAGTAATACCTGGCGCAGGCGCATATCGTCGGCCATCACCTGTAGAGTCGGGGCGACATCGACTTGCAACGGGCGCTTCTCGTTCCGGATTACCCCTTCAAGAATTTCGGTCACATGAATAACTGAATCATGCAGCGAGATGGCCCGTAATTGCACATTCTCAGCATCAATCTTTACCCGGCTGGCATCCATAATATTCCCCACCAATAAGACAAGTTCATCGCAGCCAAGGCTAGCCTTCGCGATAAAATCGGCGCGCTTGCTCTCTGAAAGGGTGGAGTTATATTCGCCAAGCAGCTCGATATAGCCCTGGACGGCGGTGAGCGGGGTGCGCAACTCGTGAGAGGCCGTGCTGATAAACTGATCTTTCAGTTGGTCCAGTTCTTTCTGGCGCTCGTATGCCTGGCGCAGCTCCATCGTCATCTTCGCATTCGCCAGAGCCGAGGCACACTGCACGGCAAACACCTCCAGCACATGCATCTCTTCCTTCATAAAGAAATGTGGCTGCGTATAGGTCAGGATAAGCAGCCCCATTCGCTGCTCGGCATCCTGTAATGGGAGCCACGCGTAGGGGAAACGTGGCGCCAGCGGCGACAGGCATGGAGGGCCGGTAAGCCGTGCACCCTCCTCGATAGGCTTATCACTGCGCCCCTCGTAAAACCACGGATGCCAATCCAACTCCTGCACGGGTTTGAGCGTGTCCAGATTCGTCAGATAGGGACCCGACCCGACAACGGTTATGGAGCGCAACACGTTTCTCTTCTCTTCATACAGCCAGAGCTCGGCGCCGGCCAGCGTGGCAGATGCTGCGACACTGGCATAGACACTCGCAACCTCTTCGATCGATTGGAATCTCGTTCCCGACATCGTGCTGGCACGGTACAATTTACTGAGCAGTTCCGCGTGCTCGTTGGCGCGCGCATACAGGCGAGCAGTCTCTAAGAGCGTCGAGAAACGTGCAAGGAGCAACTGTATCACGTCGAAATCCGGGCCAGAATACGGTTGCTGATCCTCACGCTCGCCCAGTGCCAGCAGTCCTATCATCCTTCCTTGCGCTCGCACAGGAACCAGGAGCAGATCGTTGTCGCCAGGCAATGAAGAAACAAAATAGCTATCTAATCCCTTGAGTGCCCTTTTTGTCCCCACCGCCTCGCTTAGCAACAGGGGTCGCTGCGCCATGGCAATCCTTTCGACGGCAGGCTGCTGTACAGCCGGACCATTGCGATACTCCTGGCCTGACAGTTTTAACATCTGCAGCAGATGGTCCAGCATTTGCTCTCGGTCTTCATCCGCAAGGCCTGTGCGCAGGGGCGGAGCAATATTAAAAGCGCCAGCCCCTTCGTTGAGCACAAAGAGACAGACATGGGAGACCCCAAACGTCTGCGTTACCGCCAGCGTAAATAAGCGAGCCACCTCCGCGACGTTCATCGCCCTATCGAGCGGTAAGTCAGTCGCATCGATAATCTGCCGATAGTGCCGCAGTTCATCAAAGAAGAGGCGATCCGTGATTCTTTTTGCCGCCCACCAGACACATGGCGACAGAATAACGCTGAAGGCGGCTACGGCAATGACGGTTTGCGTAACGATACGATCAAGCAAAAAACTACTCAAGGCAACAATCAGATAACTGAGCACGGCCAGAAAAACGACCCCCACTAACCAGGCTACCGCGCGCCGGACATAGGCATCGAGTACGAGGAGCTGGTAGCGCAGGATAGAGTAACCTAACGACAGGGGTAAAAGCAACACAGAAAGGGTACTCAATTGTGGATCCACCAGGTAGGCATGCGGATTCATCACTTCCGGCAATAAGGTCAGGAACAGGAATGGCACAAATGCGAGTGCGACACCAATCGCGAACAAACGGAGTTGTTGTCGCTCGCGTAATGATGATTGGTAGTACGAGACAAAGATAGTGACCAGGATACAGAGCAATACAACTACAAAGTAAAGAGAAATAAATTCATCTCGCCAGGTTTGCAAATGCTGTGATTCAGGATTCAAAGCAGAAAAAACGCTCGCCAGTATCCCATAAGTAAAAATGAATAATGCGTAACAACGTACTATCAATAAACGTCGGCGTAAGCCAGAAATTTCCGATAAGCGTTCTTTGTTTGCAGATGGAGAGAGTTCAAGATAGTTTCGAGGAAAAAGTAGAAGCAGAATTGCACAAAGCATCACGGCTAGAGAGGCACAAACGGTGGAAAGCTTAGAAAAAAACTGATCGCCCGACACAGCCGCTGTCTCTGCAGCAAACGGGGCCATTGCAGTACAAGAAAAGCAAAGCAACACGAACGCAAGCACGCGATCACGAGCGTACAACCAGACAAAAGCTCCCACCGCAAGGAATGCTAAAGCAATAAAGGCTGCAAAGCCATAGGATAGCGACAAAAGAAGGGTCATGTGTGATAAGCGTAATGCATTTGCAACCAGCAGTGAAGCATATATAGCCACAACGATAGAAATCGTCAGGAGACGCTTCCCTTTCACCCGCAACCAGCGAATAACTCTTATCATCAAATATTTCCTCTCATCCATTGCGCCATAAAATACTTGAAGGATATGCTTATACGAAGCCCAACAAGAGGCGTAGTGTATGAGAAATAGGTTGCTGAGCTTCAATCCTCTGTAATTGATCGCGGGCCCGCTCCCGATAAAGCAGACAGATACCCCAGGCAGCCATAATACCTTCCCGAAGCGCTTTTTGATCATCAGAACCATTTGCTATATCAGAGCCCTCGGAATGAAAAGCGCGCTGAGACTGCGCGGCCAGGACGATTGGCAATGTTTTTTTGCTGCGTATGAGATCTGTCTTGCTTTGTTTCGCAATAGATACACCCTCGTCCATGGACTGAGCAACAGACTCACCTTGCAGAAGATAATACAAGTCATGACAATCATTGTCAAGTTGATGGGAAATGCCTAGCAATTGACCCAGCAGCGCGTATTGCTCGCAGACTTCATCATTAGCTCCCGTACATAGAGCCCCCATACGACAGGCCAGGCTCATCAGAGCCCCGGCCTTCTCTGATGCAATTTCGATGCACTCTTCAACAGTCACCTGTTCCACAGCCCTTTGCTCCGCCAGTAGATCTCGCTGTTGACCTGTAATAGCGACCAGAAGCGACTCTTGTATAGTATCAAAGCAGCGCAGGATATCAGCAGCAGGAAATTCTCGCTCTGAAACAGAGAGAACCATACGCTGAGCCAACACTAAAAGCGCCGTCGAGACATTCAGCACACGTGCAGGCCCTGACTCTTTTATTATAGCAGTCTGATCTCCATCTTCGACATCATCAAGTAGATCCAGAGCGCAGATCAAACATTCAACTGAGACGGCAACACTACTCACCCGCACTAGATTTATATTTGGAGCAATACTCAAAGCAGTGAGCAAAGTTAGTAGCGACCAGGAACCCGCTGGTACAGGTGCATTCTTATCAGTCTGGGCTATATCTAGAAGCTTTCCAGTTTCCTGCAAAGCGCGCATTATATCCGATCGTAGCGTAGATTGCAAAGGGTCTAAAAAGAATCGGAGCCGCTCACGCAATATACGTTGGTATACTTCGAACGGCCCCTCAGACCCCTGAGTATCATCCGTTGCAGAGGTCATAAACTACTTTCCAGATGTATCTTCTATGCGAGCGTAAACTATCTCACTACTGAACTAAAACTTATCAGAACCACCACCCTGGTGGCAGCCCCTCAATTGCTCCCAGAGACAAATTTGGTACCAGTTTCATTAAAACGCGCGCAACAGCAGGCGAAAAGTCTTCACATGCAATTACCTGCTCGGGGTCGCTTATCAGCTCCTTGCGTAGTGCTTCATCACAAGAAATACGATGGACAAATTCCTGAATCTGGCGCTCTTCCATTAAGATGCAATCCTTTCTTGTGTACTTTTGCTATGGCAAAAGTCATGTGTGTGACCACGATCACAGACACGTATAGAGGGAGTCAGGTAAAATACCTACTGGGGAGCACTACGGCGCCTGGCAGTGATGCGATAATACTTAACCTTACCTATAGGATAGAATACGCTAGAACTACATGAAAAGCAAGGGATATTACAAGCTCTGGATATTCTCTACATACGAAATTGTTATAGATAACTTTTATAAAACAAGAGCAGATATAAAGCAGGTTCACGTCTTTTCAGGGAAAGACGGTGTACGTAATTGACTATCAATGTTACACTATCAGGGAACAGCATGATACGCGGTCTTTTCTGGCCAGCTGAGAATAAATGTATATTCCATGCACTACATAAACGACCTGAAAGGCTTTTTATGAGCGAGCGTCTGTACCTGTACGAAGATGAAGACCTCTACGCGCTGCCCACTCCCGATGCGCTCGGCGTTCTGAGCAGCACGCGCGCGGTGGTGGAGCAGGGAGAGTATGTCTGGATCAATATGGAGCGCGTCAATGATCTGGGGGAACAGTGGGCACAGGGAACACCCGCACATATAAACGATGGGCAGGCCGATCAGCCTCTATGGGACGATCGCTATCACTTTCACAATGGTACGGAACGGACCGTAAACTGGCTCCTTGTCCTCGATGCCCTGAACTTCTGCTTCTGGGCCGCGAAGGACCAGCCGCGCTGGTCTATCGACTACAAGGGCGAAACGCTGAACGGCTACTGGGCGGAGGCCGCAGCGCTGACGCGCGCCGTCGCAGAGGGTCTGCCACTCTGGGACGCGGAGTACCTGAGCACGATTAGCGCCGAAACGGTTGCACATATTTTTCAGGGAACACAAGTTATCCCTCTGTTGCAACAACGCGTCGAGAACGCGCGGGAGGTGGGGCGCGTCCTGCTGGAAAAGTATGATGGCCAATTTGCACGCGCAATTGAGCAGGCGGATGGCAGCGCCGTCAGGCTTGTGCAGCAACTGGTAACTCATTTTCCTTCATTCCGCGATATTGCTGCCTTTCATGGTCACGAGATACGTTTTTTCAAACGCGCGCAGATCTGTGCAGCGGATATCGCATCGGCATTTCACGGACAGGCATGGGGCGCATTTACGGATCTTGACCAGCTCACTATCTATGCTGATTATAAGTTGCCCCAGGTTTTGCGTCATTATAACGTGTTAGAATATCAATCGGCACTGGCAGCACGCGTCAATGCCGAGATCGAATTAGCAGCAGGAAGCGCCGAGGAGATCGGGATACGGGCCTGCACGATCTGGGCCTGTGAGCTACTGCGACGCGCGCTGCTCCAACGAGGCCGTTCAGTTACCAATGTCGCTATCGATCAGCGCCTCTGGTCGCTCGGTCAAAACATAACCGGGATGCGCCCGTACCATCGCACACGCACTATCTATTATTAACATCTAAAACGAAAGAAATCTTAGGGTTATGCATCTAAATACATTGTTGGCGGCATTAGAACAGCCACCGACATCTCTATACCAGGCAGACCTGCTTGAGCGGATCGAGATCACGATGCTGGCCTACGATTCGCGCAAGGTAGCCGCCGGTGGACTCTTTGTCGCGGTGCCTGGCACCCACACCGATGGTCGCCGCTTTGTAAGTGAGGCGGCGCGGCGCGGCGCGGTGGTCGCGCTGGGTGAGGCGTTGGAGGGACCACTCGATACACCAATCCTATATATCGAAGTCCCCGACGTACGTACCGCCCTCGCCAATCTCGCCTGCGCCTTCTACGACTATCCTGCGCAGCGGCTCGGCACCATAGGCGTCACTGGCACCGACGGGAAGACAACCACGGCGAATCTGATCAGCACGCTCCTGGAGAGCACCGGGCGGCGCACAGGACTGATGACGACCGCAAACTTCAAGGTCAGCGGACAGGAATGGGAGAATGCCACGCGCCAGAGCACACTGGAGGCGCTGGAGATCCAGGAGTTTCTGCGCCGCATGCTCGATGAGCGCGTTACGCACGCTGTCATCGAGGCAACCTCGCACGGGCTGGAGCTCAGGCGCGTCTATGGCTGCGCCTTCGATGTTGGCGTTGTCACCAATATCACCCATGAACACCTGGATTTTCACAAGACACTGGACGCCTATCGACGCGCCAAGGCGCGCCTCTTCGAGATGCTCGATGCCGAACGCGACAAGGGACTCGGCCTCCATCCCACCGCCATTCTCAATCGCGACGACGCCAGCTACGAGATACTCAAGCCCTATTGTCACGTGCCCATTCTCGACTACGGCATCGACACACCCGCCGCCGTGCGCGCCGTTGACCTCCGTCTCAATCCCTACAGCACCAGCTTTCGCGCCCTGCTTCCTGATGCAGAGGCACAGATCGAGACGCAGCTCGTTGGGCGCTTTAACGTCTGCAACTGCCTGGCGGCGATTGCAACCGCCTACAGTCAGGGGATAGCGATCGCGGAGATCGCGCGCGGACTGGCAAGCGCGAAGGGTGTCACGGGACGGATGGAGCGTATTGACGAAGGGCAATCATTTGCCGTGATCGTCGACTACGCCCACACGCCCGATAGTCTACAAAAAGTACTGGCGACGCTGCGGCCTCTGACGGCGGGCAGGCTCATGATTGTCTTTGGCTCGGCGGGCGAGCGGGACGTTCAGAAACGCCCGGCGATGGGACGCATTGCCGCACAAATGAGCGATTTCTTCGTTATTACAGATGAAGATCCGCGCGACGAGGATCGCGCGGCTATTCTGCGCGAGATCGCTGCCGGCGCGCAGGCCACTGGAAAACGCCAGGGGCCAGATTTTCTCTGTATCGCTGATCGCACCGAGGCCATCGCTGCCGCATTTGCGCATGCACGCCCCGGCGATACGATACTGTTAGCAGGCAAAGGCCATGAACAAAGTATTATCATAGGGAGAGAAAAGCTGCCCTGGGACGATCGCAAGGTGGCACGCGAGCAATTGCAAAAAATCACACGCTAAAAGGGCTCTCTTACTTTAGGACGCGTAAGTTACCCTGAATAGTGCTATCCCGTCTGAATAAATGGCATTATGAAGCCTGGGAGTATATATGATTCCGATCTGGTTACTATGTATCTTTATCACCTGTGCAGCTACAAGCTTTCTACTCTGCTTGATAGCGAAATTACTGTTTCCTAAATTTCGTAGTGGCGAACATAAACCCGGTACACATCGGCCCGACCTTCCCTCGGGTGGACGCACCGATCAACCAGCCGGTGGACGCGAGATCAAGACGATAGAGCTGCCCCTGGTGGGCGGTCCGGCGTTTACGCTGGCAATTGTCTGTACTGGCGTCGGGGCCGGCTATTTCCTGAAATTCCACTATAATCAATGGATTGTCCTGCTCATCAGCCTGGGCGCCGTCTGCGGCTATATGTTCATCGGCTTCCTTGATGACTGGCACAAGGTGTATCGCAATGAAGGGATCAGGGAGCGCACCAAGTTCGCAGGCGTCTTTCTCGTCTCGGTGATTGCTGCCCTGTGCTACTTTTTCCTGCTCCCGGCGGGCCGAGAGGCCTATGGTCCTTATAAAGACCTTCCACTGATCGGCAGCCTTATCTGCTCGATGCCATCGAAGAATCCGGACGCCGTCTGCCCTGTGCACTTTGGGCAGGTCGCTTACTTCGGCTGGCTCATCTTCTTAATGCTTATGTCGGGCTGTATCGGTAGCCTGACCTCACTCTCCGTCGACTTCAGCGACG
Source organism: Ktedonobacteraceae bacterium (assembly GCA_034438015.1). Classification (GTDB taxonomy): domain Bacteria; phylum Chloroflexota; class Ktedonobacteria; order Ktedonobacterales; family Ktedonobacteraceae; genus JACDAE01. The sequence continues at coordinate 10,997 of DAOTTD010000133.1, forward strand.
GCTTCGATGGATTGGCGGGCGGCCTCGTATTCAGCGCGTCGCTGGCGTTCGGTATCGTCGTCACGGGTATCATCAGTCCACAGCATCCCGAAGGCATTGTGCTGGAGGTGCTGGCGCTGCTCTGTGCTGCCAGTATTCTTGGCTACCTGCCATTGAACTGGCCTTCCTCCTGGGCGGCGCGGCGCGGCACGGCGAAGCGACGGGCAAAAATCTATATGGGCGATAGCGGAGCGCTGGCGCTCGGTGGCATGCTGGCGATGATCGCCATCTTTTCGCGCAACGAGTGGTCCTTGCTGCTCATCGGCGGCGCCTTTGTACTGGAAGGGGCCTCGGCGCTAATCCAGTCGCGTATTCTGACACGCTTCTACCGCGATAAACTAGAGGTACTGCGCTTCACGAGTCTGCATGAGCGCGTGCCGCATACGGAGTTTCCGCTGCCTTTCCTGGCAACGCCGCTCCATCATCACTTCGATCTGCTGGGATGGAACCGCCGCCGCCTCGTCTATGGTGCATGGGCGCTCGGGGCATGCTTCGCCATCCTGGGCGTCATGGCGGGCCTGTCCCCTCAGACGTGGCAGCGCTACCTGGGACGTATCCTGGCGCTGATCCTTATGGTGATCATCTGGATCAGCGGCTCGTGGACAAAATGTTACTTTGTTGGCAAATACCCCGACGAGCGTACGAGAAGACGGCGCCTGGCGCTGTACTACGGCTACCCATACCGCTTGATGGGCATCAAACTGTACCATATGGTCGAGATTATCGAGGCCAGCGAGGACGTGATCGAGACACCTGCCGAGGAAGAGGGGCTGTGGCAGCGCACAAATATCTTCGACGCGCGTGCCGTACTGGGCCTGTACTGCTATCGCGCGGGTTATTATCCCGCCGCCCTGGCGCAATGGACGCGCATTCCCGAGCGCAACCGCGTCCTGCGCCCGGAGATCGCGCGCCTGCTAGCGGAGGTCGATAATCGCCTGGCGCTGGAGACACAAGAAACGCAGCCTATGCGGCGCGACCAGTTAGTGCCAAAGGGGCCTATTCTCACGGGCAACCTGCCACCTGCCGATCTGCCTAATCCCTTCGAGCCTATCCGCAGCGAGGAGACCGGCGGCGATGATCACCAGTCTCCCGTCTACATCATCGATGACGACGATGACGACGAAGAGGAACATAACGTCACGCTCCCGCTGCACAATGAGACCATGACCATCTCGGCGACGAACGGCCATGGGAACGGGCAAACAGGCAAACAGGCGCAGGAGATGCATACATCGCCTACTTCTTCTCTACATACACAGGTACAACCGCAGCTGAACTGGCTTTCACGCCTGCTGCATATCGGGGCAAACAAGCAGAACTGACCCATTGAAATAGTCCGCCGCAAGCCGCGCCATTTTCAATGGCAGCGGATAGGCGGGTTTTCGTTAAAGGACTGACCTACGCACGCTAACACGCTAGAGAGAAGGAGTGAGCAATCTCATGGCAAAGGCAACCAGAACCATCAAGCAACCGCTTCGCTATCGGGCGGCTCACTCCTCTTATTTTGCCGCAACCAAAGACCTGTTTAACCAGATCACGGCCTTTTATTTCGAGGTGATCAGCCTGCATGAAGCGGTGCTAGACCTCTCCAACCAGGAAGCTCTCAGCGCACTGGAAAAGCTAACCCATCCGACAAAGAGCAATCCCCGTCCGGTGATGCCGCTCTCGGAGGCGGTCACCGCAGATGTTCCCGCCATGTTCCGTCGTGCTGCCATCCATGCAGCTCTTGGCTCTGCACGCTCCTTCTACAGCCATCTGTGCAAGTGGCGCAAGCAAAAAGAGAAGGCTCTTGGCAAAGGGAAGAAGTTTACCATTCGTCCACCGGTGCCACCACGTCGTTGGAACAAGTCCGTGACCCTGTATGCAGGACAATGGAAAGAACGCACGGGAAAAAGCATCCTGCTCAAGCTGTGGACAGGAAGTTCTTGGGCCTGGATCAAGTGTGACCTGCAAGGGCGTGATCTTCCCACGCAGTGGGACGTGGAGAGTCCAACCCTGGTGCAGGATGGGCATCAGTGGAACCTACACACCGCCGTCAAGAAGAAGTTCGCCGGCCCTTGCAAAGTGGAACAACAACTCACGACCAATGCAGAGACACGTATTTGTTCCGTTGATTTGAATATCACGAAGCATTTAGCAGTGTGCAGCGTTCTCACCGTCGAAGGCACGGTAGTGGCGACCCGCTTCATTGGAGGGGGAAAGCAGCTACACGGTCTTAGGAAGAGACAGTTAGGACGCATTGCACGCAATCGGAGCAAGACCGGCATCATCGCAAAGGATGAACAGGACAATGCGGCCTTGTGGGCCAAGGTACGGGCGCTTGATGAGGATGCCGCTCATCAGGTCAGTCACCGCATTGTGCAGTTCGCCAAAGAGCATCAAGCCAGCATTGTGGTGTTTGAACATTTAGGGCACTTCAAGCCACAAAAGGGGAAATACAGCCGACGGGGCAATGAGAAACGCTCGTACTGGCTCCGGGGAAAGATCTTCAAGGACAGCAAGTACAAGGCGTGGAACGAGGGAATCGTGACATGTCGTGTGAGTCCGAGAAATACTAGTCGAGAGTGTGCTCGTTGTGGTGCCCTCGTTGCTCGCTATGATACAGGCAAACCAGCGGAAGGATACACCGCTGGTGCCCCGCTGGTGTACTGCCCACAGTGCCAGATGCGGGGGAATGCCGATAGAAATGCCGCTATTGTCATTGGAAAACGTTTGCTTGCTCGCTATCAGATCTCATCACAGGAAAAGCCTCAAGCTCTTCTGCATGCAGAGAGGCCCGTGAAAACGGGAGGTGTTCGTCGTTCCCAAGAAGCCAGAGGCACTGGAAGGCCGTCTACCAACCGTGTCAGGCATACAACGGCGAACGCGCAGGGCACCGCGCAGGATGCATCAGCGGGGATGGTTGCTGATGCATCGGGTATTCCTCGTCAATTACGGCTGTTCAATGAGTCGTAGCCACGCTACACATACTCGAACTGTCGCGTATTCAGGAGTGCCAGAAGAAGCCGCATCACTTCTAGTGGCTGCGGAGTGTCATATAATAGTAACAACATTACAAACGTAGCAACATAGATAGGACGACGCCACGGATGTCCATAACTCCTGCACCCGAAACAACCGTCCCGAAGAGGCGCTTCCAGACGTTTCGCGCCCTGCACTATCGCAATTTTCGCCTTTTATGGATCAGCCTGGTCGTCTCATCGATTGGCACGTGGCTACAGATCGTCTCGCAGAGCCTGCTCGTGCTCAAGATTACGAACAATTCGCCCATTGCGCTGGGCATCGTGTCGCTGGCGCAGGCAGCATCTTTCTTCTTTTTCGCCTTTATCGGTGGCAGTGTTGCTGACCGGATCGACAAACGCCGCTTCCTCTTACTGACGCAGAGCCTGTCGCTGCTCCTGGCCTTTATCCTGGGTGTATTGACTATTACAGGAGTCATTCAGGTCTGGATGATCGTGCTGCTGGCCTTCTGCTCCGGCACGGTACTGAGCTTTGACCAGCCGACCCGCTCTTCGCTCGTGCCCTCGCTGGTCGCGCGCGAGGACCTGATGAACGCCATCTCTCTGCAATCGACGGTCTTCAACGGTGCGGCCTTTATTGGTCCAACGCTGGCAGGCATACTGATCGAGGTATTCGGGAACGTTGAAGGAAAGTTTGGCTTTCCTAAAGACAGCCTGTTTCCCTATGCGGCGAACTTCTTCCTCAATGCGATCAGTTTCCTTGGCGTGCTGGTGGTACTCTACCTGATGCGCGTACCCGAGGAGGCGCAGGGTAGCGATAGACGGGGACCGCTCCTGGCATCGATTGGCGCCTCGCTCAGCACGATCAGGCGCGATCCAGCCCTGCCCTGGATACTTTCGGGATACGGGGCGCTCCTCTTCTTTGGTCCCTCGAATACGCTGATTCTGCCGATCTTTGGAGTGCAGATTCTGCATCTACAGCCTGCGCAGCTCGGCCTGTTGTTCTCGGCGGCTGGCCTGGGCACGATCCTTGGGGCGCTGGGCGTGGCGTCGCTGGGGGATTTCCAGCACAAGGGCTTTCTGCTCCTCGCTTCGCAACTGGTCTGGACCGCTTCTCTGCTGATTTTTGCATTTAGTCATGCCTTCTTGCTCTCGCTGCTGGCGCTGCTCCTGTTCGGCATTGCGCAGAACGGCGTCAGCGCGACGACGATTACACTGTTGCAGACGCGGGTGCCGCCCCAGATGCGCGGGCGCGTGATGAGCCTGAATACGCTGCTCATTATGGGTATTCGTCCCCTGGGCGATTTCCCGGCCAGCGGGCTGATTGCGCTGATGGGTGGTCCGTTGACGGTGCTGCTGTGCGCCTCCATCGTCGGACTCTATTCGCTCTACCTGATCGTTGGACGCCCTGTCATACGCGCGATACACTAACTCTTCAGTAGGGATGGGGCTTGCCCCCATCCGGCTCAGCAAGCGCGATCATACAAGGGAGCAGCATTCTCGGGGAACCGGATGGGGGCAAGCCCCATCCCTACTCCATCAGGGGGTCCTGAACAATTACGATATACGAGAGAAGACGGGCAGAATAGTTAAACTGGACTCTGTGTAAAACGCTCGCGAAGCTGCGTGTAAGCGTTCTCCAGGTGCTGCTCGGCGACGAGTGAGCTCACCTTCGCCTCTAGTGCCGTACGCGCCGGGTGCGCCAGACGCTGATCCAGGAGCACCGCCTGGACCCAGTATTCTAGCGCCTGCCGGAACTGTCCCTGCTCATAGGCGAGCGTCCCCTGGCGGCGCAGTACCGCACACTGTTCGGCAGGTGTGACGAGCTCCTTAGCAATTTCATAGGCATCATGGTAGTAGCTTTGCGCCTCCGCCGTCTGCTGGAGAATGTGCGCGACATCGCCCAGTCCACGTAGAGCCCTGCCGTACAATTGCTTCGCATCCTGCTCGCGCGCGATGGCAAGTGCCTGCTCATGGTAGTCCTGTGCCCTGAGAGGATCGCCCTCGGCGCTCGTGATCGCTCCGAGCGCATTCAACACGCGCGCGCGGTCTACGCGATCGCCCAGCGCGCTGAAGAGAGAGAGCGCCTCCTCGAAGTAGTTGCGCGCACTGAGCAGTTCACCGCGCACGCGCAAAATATCGCCCCTTATATACAGCGCCCAGGCCTCGCCGCGCTGGATGCCCTGCTCGTGGAACAGTTGAAAGGCTTCATTACAAATCTTCGCGGCCTGCTCAAGCCGTCCCATGTCCACATAGACGGCGCTCTGATCAACGAGGACCCAGGCCTGACCGACTTGCAATCCCGCCTCGTGGAAGATGCGGAACGCCTCCTCAAAGTCCCTCAAGGCGTTCTGATACTGTCCGAGCGCCTCGTAGACGATGCCGCGATCGCGCAGGGTCGAGGCCCATCCCTCCTTTTCGTTCAGCGTACGAAAGGTCGTCAATACCTGGTCAAAGTGGGCAAGGGCCTCATCGTAAGACGCCAGGCCACGTCGGGTCTCGCCCGCGACCATGAGCAGCCAGGCCTCGCCCTTGATATCGCCCTCCTCGCGGAAGAGGGTGAGTCCCTCTTGAGCATAGCCGATTGCGTGTTGGAAGTTGCCCTCCTCGCGCGCGAGCAGCGCCAGTTCATAGAGCGCCCAGCCGGCCTCGACACGTTCACCCTGCTGCCGGTGATACTCCAGACTGCTTCTGAGGCAGCCCTCGGCCTCGGTATACTGGCCTTGCTGACGCAGGATGGCGCCAATGCAGCATTGTATCTGGCCTTCGCCGGTTCTATCACCGATGCGCGACGCGTGCACGCCCGCACGGCTGAGCATCGCCAGCAGTTCGGTCGCGTGTCCACGTCCCGACAACGCCCACGACGCTCGCACGGCCAGGCGCACCGCATCCTGCATATCCTGCGGCCCTCCGGCGCTCTCCAGATGATCGAAGGCAACAAACCATTCCTCAGGCGAGGGCTGTGGCAGCGAAGAATAATACATGGCAACCACGCGATGCAGGCGCTGCTGCTCCTCCAATGGCAGATGCGAGAATGCGAAGTGACGCACCTGGGGATGGATCGTATAGACGCGTCCGTCAAACTGAACGAAGGACGCCTGCACCAGCTCATCGCGGGCCGCACGCCAGCGCTCCACGAGATCGAGCGGCACAATTTCCTCCGTCACCAGTTCATGCTTCTGTGGATAACCGTTCTGCTGCTCCTGCTCGCGCACCAGGCGTAGCGGCGTATTCATCTTCGCAAGCATCTCAGGAGAGATCAGGGCAGCGATCTGCTCGTGGCTGAAGGGTAGTTTCATCACCGAGAGATACGCCAATAACAGGCGAGCATACGAATGTATGCGGCGATAGGCGATGTCCAGGACGGCGAGGATACCCGCCAGGGGCGTGCTGTGCAGCTCGTCGCGCACCTCCTCCAACGAGCGCGTCGCCGCCTCGGGCGTGTAGACCTTGCCGCCAATCGAGCGCGTGGTGCCGAAGATCAGCTCGGCGCCCAGAGGGTAGCCATCCAGCAGCGTGCAGATCTCGCGCAAGACGGCCTGTTGCCTCTGATCATCCAGGTGAATACGCTGATCCAGTCCATTGCTTGCGGCCAGTTCAGAGAAGAGCGTGAGCAGATCGGTATCTGTCATCTTGCCTACGCGATACTCGTACCAGCGACAATGCACATCCCCGGCGATCAGCAACGTCTCGGGATTTGAGCGCGAAGTGACCAGGACGACAATCTCTGATGGGACGTTGGAGAGAAAGCGCAACCACTCCCCCAGTTCGGTGTGATCGCTCACCTCTTCGAAGTTGTCCAGCAGCAAGAGACAGGGCAGTTCGCGACTGGCCAGCGAGCGCAACGTAGCAAGCACCAGACGAGCGCGCTGGCTCGCGTCCGCCGTTGTGGAGCGGGTAGGGATGTGCAGGTGTTGCACGAGCTCCAATAGGGCATCCGCGAAGAGCTTGCCACCCTGGAGCGAGACGCCGATCATGCCGCCGGGAAACTTCGCCTGGTTGCGCTGCGCGGCCTCAAAAGCCAGTGCGCTCTTCCCGATGCCAGCAGGTCCTGTCAGTGCAAAATGATGCGTGCCGTGGCGCAGGCGTAGGCGTCCGCTGATATCGGGGCGCTGCTCGCCGGTAGCCGCCGCCGCCAGCAGTTCACTCAATTCATCCAGTTCGCGCTCACGCCCAATAAAGGTTTCGGGGACGCCAAGGTAGGCCAGAGGATGCTCTGAGTCATCCGGAGTATCGCCGCGCGCCAACAGAGGAACGGGGCCATCTGTATCGCCCGTTACCAGGCGATAGAGGACAGGGATAAACCAGCTTTTCTGCTGCATTGGAAGCAGCGCCTGACGGGCGCGGGCCAGCGCCTCTTCGAGCGTGCGCCCATCCACCAGCGCTCCATAGAAATGGCGCGCGAAGACCGGGCTGAGCTCATCCTGTAATGAGAAGGGCATAGCAACGACGGCAGGCACCTGAGCGGCCACCAGGGCGGTCGCCAGCGTCGCATCAACGGCGGCGCGCTGCGAGGGGCGCACTTCGTCCGTCACCCGCGCCGTTTCACAGGCCGAAAAGACAGCCAGCCGTATATCGCTGCTCAAGAACAGATCGCACAGCGACAGCGTATCAATAAAACGATTACACCCCTCATCGTCGCAGAAGCATAGATACGTTTGCGGTTGGATGCGGTTCAGCGATGCTCCGCAGTGCTGGCATTTGCGGGCATCGGCATCGTTCATCATCCCGCAGTCGTCTTCGGGGCAGAGGCGCCCATAGGTGCCATGTCCATCGAAGTGCACGACGTAACATGGGACGCTGGTATCACTATCGTTCAGCATACTGGCGCCGCCATACGAATTCAGGTAGCTTACCAGGTTATCGAAGGTCGGCGGCTCCAGGCGATCTAAAAAGACCTGGTTCGTCTCGCTCAGCGGTGCGAATGCTTCGCAGAGCGCCTCAAAGCTGCGTTCGGTCTCCAGGGAGACGCAATCACTGGGCGAGGCGCCTATATACAAGACGCGTAGAGGTGGGTGGACGGGGAGGTCGCCACCGACGGGCAGATCCTGGCGCAACAATGCCCTGGTCAGCGTAAATATGCCCGAAACCAGCAAGAAATGGTTCCCATTATGTAAGAGTTCCCAGGGGTAGCGCACGAACTCATCGCAGCCGGGACCAAAGATAAAGGTTAGCGCCACCGTGCCACGGCGCTTGAGCGTGCGTTGAATAACACCGCGCAGTACCACTTGCACAGATTGTTCGGATGGTTCAGGTCGACTCGCACCGGGCTTCTCGGAGCCACACAGTGCACGAAAGAGACGCTGCCCGATCTCACGCAGCTCATTATAGCTACTATCTAGATTGTTGAGTTTCTTCTGTAGAGCCTTGATCTGTCTACCGTTGTAAGGTGGCACGAAACTGCCTGTGACGCCGCGTCTCGACCACCCCTCCTTCAATTGCAATTCGAAAGAACCATCGTCACGGCGACGAAATAGTACGCTCAGTGTCTCTCCCATGCACCCATGCCTTCGAAATTGAAACATGTCCGGCGAGAATAGTTATCCTCAAAAAAATCTCAAGAAACGTCTCGTGTGGATAATTATATCATAAGTTTTGGGCTGGATCAGGGCTTCACTATACGAAAATATTGAGTGCGCATATATGTATTACATGAGTAGAGGAATATGAGAGAAATATGAGAGCATTGGGAAGGATGCCACATCATTCCCCCCAATACAGCTCGACCTTGCCGAAGCGCACTGTGTCGCCGGGCTTGACGCCGGCCTCTTCCAGCGCCTGCGTGACGCCCATCTTCGCCAGCGTGACCTGGAGACGATCCATGCTCTCTTCGCTATCCTGGTTGGTCATACCGACTGTGCGCTCTACACGCTTGCCTCGCACAATGTAGATATCGCCTTCTTTCGCGACGGTAAAGGCATCTTCGGGCTGCGGACGCAGAACCGGACCCTGCTGCATATCGACGGCAGCCTGGGCTGTGGCGCGTTCGGCCTCCTCCTGCTGAATCTCAAGCAGGCGTCTGGAGGTGTACTGCATCAACTCTTCCGTTCCCTGATGGGCAGCGGCGGAGATGGCGAAAACGGGATAGCCAGCCGCCTCGGCCTTTGCTTTAAGCTCCGGCCACTGCTCCTGTGCCTCCGGCAGATCCATCTTATTGAGCACAACAACCTGCGGACGCGACGCCAGTTGCTTATCGTACTGGCGCAGTTCGTTATTAATCGCCTGGAAATCCTGCCAGGGATCGCGGTCGAGGGCAGCGCCATCGAGCATATGGATCAACAGGCGCGTACGCCGTACGTGGCGCAGAAACTCATGCCCAAGCCCCACACCCTGCGCGGCGCCCTCGATCAGGCCCGGGATATCGGCCAGCACAAAGCTGTAGCCATCGCCCTGCCGCGCCTGTCCCACCTCGACCACGCCGAGGTTGGGCGCCAACGTCGTAAAGGGATAATCGGCGATCTTCGGGTGAGCAGCCGTCACAACGGAGAGCAGCGTCGATTTGCCGGCGTTGGGATAGCCGACCAGCCCGACATCGGCGATCAGACGCAACTCGAGCGTTAGCCAGTTCTCTTCGCCCGGCTCGCCCCTTTGTGACTCTTTAGGCGCCTGGTTAGTAGAAGTGGCAAAGTGGGTATTGCCCAGGCCGCCACGACCGCCACGCGCGACCATCACACGCTGCCCCGGATCGACCAGATCTGCGATCACCTGCAAGGTCTCGGCGTCGCGAATAATCGTCCCACACGGAACCATCAGTACGATGTCATCGCCCTTCGCGCCGTGCATCTTCTGGCGAATGCCCGGTTGACCGCTCTCAGCCTTAAAAGTATGACGATAGCGAAAATCGATCAGCGTATTCAGATTGGTTGTGGCCTCAAAGTAGACGCTTCCTCCCCTGCCGCCATCGCCGCCGTCCGGTCCGCCGAAGGGCGCGAACTTCTCGCGGCGGAAGTGCGTGGAGCCGTCGCCGCCATCGCCCGCCTTTACAAAGATTTTTGTATGATCGTAGAGCATAGTGTATCCTCAACACGTGAAAGTGTATAATTGTTATATTGCATGGAGCATCAATAACCCCGCGTGGCTTCTCAGGAGGCATGTTCCGCTTGATTTCGAGCCGAAGCCTATCATATCACAAATTGTACCCGAGCGATAGGGCAATAGACCCCATAACAGGCTTTTCCTCTTGCCTGTCACGTCAATCTGGGAGAACCTCTTGCAGGGCCTTCTCAAATGCTGACATGGGGGCATCCTGGCCTGTATAGAGCTTGAACTGGCCCATAGCCTGGTGCAGCAACATACGCCAGCCCGGAACGACACTCCACCCACGATGCTCCGCCTCGGCCGTAAGCTGCGTTCGCCGGTGTCGGAAAACGACATCAAATAGTACTCTACCACTTGTGTGCGCCTCCAGGTTCGTTGGCCAGGAAGCTGAGTTGGATTCTGGGGTCGAATTCACAATGAGTTCCGCGCCAAACTGGCCTTGCTGCTCCAGCGCACCTGCCCCGTCAAGTTGCAGATCGTTGACGAGTTGCTCACGCGCTTCGGCGGTGCGAGCGCTTATGTACACTGCCATCCCTCGCTGCTTCAAAGCGTAGGCGATCGCCCGCGCGACTCCACCGGACCCGATTATCACCGCTTTACGTAGATCCTTGCTGTTCTCAATTTCGTCGAGGGCCCCTAATGCCCCGACCCAGTCGGTATTGTAGCCGCGGAGTCGTCCGTCCTCCTGCACCACAGTATTACATGCACCAATAGCTTGCACATCTGGACCAATCTCGTCGAGCAAGGGGATAATGGTCTGTTTATGCGGCATTGAAACGCCCAGCCCTCTAAAAGAGAGGGTGCGTATACTCTGCACAACCAGCTCAATCTCCGTGGCCCCGATTGCGACATACTGGTAGTCAAGACCTAAAGTTTTATAGCCAATAGTATGCATTGTGAAGCCCATGCGACTGGGATTAGCCGATACGGAGCCACAGAGTGTCGGAAACGTTTTATTCATAGTGCCGTACTTCCTTCTTCTAGAGTTATTACCAGATTCTATGATGTGACAAAATATATTGTCAAATTGCGTATAACTTATATCCAGAGCTTTTGAATGCCCTGAAACACAAGTCACAATCTAATGAAACGCATCCCGCCCTTACTATTTACTTGACAAAAGCAAACACTTATCAGACAATAGCAACTAAATAGCAAGTATTATCGATGAGAGGAGACGATTACTATGCAGCTCAACACTACCGAAGAAAGGGTAGCCGCCATACGACACTTCAATCGCTTCTTCACGCGCCAGATCGGCGTCCTCCGCGAGGGTCTCCTGCACAGTCCCTACACGCTGACCGAGGCGCGCATCCTGTTCGAACTCGCGCATCGGGAGCGCCTGACCGCCTCCGATCTCTGCCACGAACTGGGACTCGACGCCGGTTACCTCAGCCGCCTCCTGCTGCGCCTCGAACAGCAGGAGCTCATCGAAAAGATCCGTTCCGAGAGCGATGGACGCCAACGTCTCCTGCACCTCACTCCCCAGGGCGAGCAAGCCGCCGCCCTGCTCGACCGGCGCTCACAGGATGAGGTGTCGGAGATGCTTAGCGAGCACAGCGAAGAGGAGCAGCAGCGCATATTGAAAGCTATGCAGACCATCGAGGGTGTTCTCGATAAAGGCTTCAAGTTTTCCGAGCCATTTTTCCTCCGCACACACGAGCCCGGCGACATGGGCTGGGTCGCGCACCGACATGGCATCCTGTACGCGCAAGAGTACGGCTGGGACGAGCACTTCGAGGCGCTTGTAGCACAGATCGTCGCTGACTTCATCAATAACTATAACCCTGCGCGCGAACGCTGCTGGATCGCCGAAATGAACGGCGAGATCGTCGGCTCCGTATTTGTCGTACAGGCCAGCGAGACGGTCGCCAAACTTAGGCTCTTGCTGGTCGAGCCCAGAGCGCGTGGCCTGGGCCTCGGCACGCGTCTTGTTGAAGAGTGCATCCGCTTCGCGCGGCGTAAAGGCTATCAGAAGCTTATGCTGTGGACCAATAGCGTGCTCGTAGAAGCGCGGCATATCTATCAGAAGCTGGGCTTCTCGCTCGTCGAGCAGGAGGAACATCATAGTTTCGGGCATGACCTGGTTGGAGAGACGTGGGAATTGCCTTTGTGACCTGTTGATCGTCGAATAACTTTTCCCATTTGACCCATAAAATTTCACCGGCATTTCAGCGGTGAAAGAGAGAAAACATGAAGCTGAGCAAGAGGCACAGGTTTTGAGAGACCTTGAAGCCTATCCTGGGGTGAGTGTGGCTACCTTCCTCGATGCGCACCCTGATCTCTCGGTCGATATACTTTGGGCTCTGCTCACCAAGCCCCGGATCTTTACGGATCTCTCTAATACTACAACCGTAGTTATGAAGGCGCATGGGATCTCGAACGAGAGCGTCGTCGCAGCGCACGTCGCCGGTAGTGACTTCGACGAGCCCAGAACCGCTTCCTCCTGCGAAACAGCGACCAGGCCAGTCGCACTTCGGGCGAACGCACGGGTAAGGGCAAGGCAATCACCAACAAACGGCGCACCTCCGGCACGGTCATCCCGGCAAGCTCATCGGTTCCTGCACTTTTTTTTCCTGTTCCTGCCGTCGGATGCTGGCGAGCCAGGCATGGGCCATCATCGAAAGCGTGACATGCCGGTACCAACTGTGCCAGAAACGAACTTCATACTCATCCAATCCCGTTTCCCCTTTGGCTTCCTCAATGCACTGTTCCACTGTGTAGCGCTGACTGGCCACGTACGCCAGAGTCGCCAGAGAACTTTTGGCCGGAGCGTAGGCCAGATAATACGCCACCTGCTTGCGATCACTGATCGAGCGACGGGCCAGCAGCCAGACATTAGGCCCTGGAAGTTGATCTCGACTTTCCACCACCAGCTTTCGTGCCCAGTGATACTCGATTGGCCCTTTTTCTCCTTCGACCACGGCCATGCGTTTCCATGCCCGAGCAGGAAAACTGGCAACCACTTCGGAGACCATACGGGCTGTAGGCGCGCCTGGGGCCAGCCGTCGCGCTCGCCGTGGCCGTCCTCCGGTTTGCACTTGTGGCTCTTCGACCTCCGGTCGCTCCGTCCACACTCGCGTGTTGGCTGAGACCGCCAGCACGTAGAAGCGTCCATGGGCCTGGATCGTTTCCCGTAAGCGGGGCGAGTCGCCGTAGACCTCATCGCCGGTGACCCATTGCATCGGCACGCCTTGCTCCCAGGCATGAAGGAGCATCGCCCTTGCCTGCTCCGGTTTGGTTTCGAACTCCACGTCTTCGGGGATGTGTGCCTTCCACCGTCGTGCTTGATCCCAGGCCCATTCCTCTTCTGGCAAGTAGAGCCGACGATCCAGAAACACGTGCCCTCGCTGACTGGCATAGCTCAACACGGTCGCGACCTGCCCATTCTCGAGCTTGCCTGCTGCTCCCAGGTGACTTCCGTGCTACCCCGACTGAGTGCGTCCCTTTTTTGAGAAAGCTGGTTTCGTCCACCACCCCAATCCCCTCTTGATCGCTAAACTTCTCGATGACAAACTGTTGCAGCCGATCACGTGCCGCTTCGGCATCCCAGGGAACACGGTAGAGCAGCCGCTGCATGCGATCAGGGATGCGGTCCCCTACCGCTTCGGCGACCTGCCAACTGTTCTTGCGGTCCGCCTGGGCCAGGAGCCCGCGCAGATATTTCTTGGCTTGTTCACGCGATTCGCTACGCTCAAACAGGTCCGCAAACCGCGCGTGAAACTGTTCAAATGCTTCCTGCCACGCTTCCAATTCCTCAATGGTCATCCTCTTCCTCCCAATCGTCGATCTTGCTCTGCTTCTCTCTTCAGAACTATCTACGAGTGGGAGCTAACTACGGTTGTAGTACTAAGGAGCACAAGAATATGTCAGAGCACACCTCATCTCATCAGCTCTTGGGATTGACCGCGCGCTGGACCGCAGGTGCGCGTGCCAGAGAAAGTCGGCGCGAGGATCGCCTGTTCAACGATCGCTGGGCTGATCTGCTGGCAAGCAAGGAGGGCCAGGAGTGGGTTGAGCATCAGTCGGCAGACCACGGCACCTCGATCATCGTGCGGACGCGCTTCTTCGATGACTTCCTCGGGCGTGTGACGGGAAAGCCTCCGATTCGACAGGTCGTGTTACTGGCTGCGGGTCTGGATACCCGGGCGTTTCGGCTCACCTGGCCCGAACACACGCGGCTCTTCGAGCTTGATCAGCCCCAGGTCTTGGAGTACAAAGAGCAGATGCTCAACTCTGCTGGTGCCCAACCGACCTGCGAGCGCAAGACCATTCCCCTGGATCTCACCACCTCCTGGAGGGAGGCTCTCCTCCAAGCCGATTTCCATGCGCAGCAGCCCTCCGTCTGGCTGCTTGAGGGATTGCTCCAGTACCTACCCGGTGAGCACATCACGCATCTGCTGGATGAGATCACCAGCTTGGCCTCGTCCGGAAGCTGGATCGGCTTCGACATCATCAATCATGCCATGCTCACCTCGACCTTCACGCAGCCCCTGGTCTCATCCCTGGCCAAAGCTGGAACTCCCTGGATCGGCACGATGGATGATCCAGAGGCGGATCTTGCCGCACGTGGCTGGCAGGCCCGGCTTTCCCAGCCTGGGGAAGCAGAAGCCAACTATGGTCGCTGGCCCTATCCTGTCATCCCTCGGACGCTTCCTGAGATGCCGCGCCATTGGTTGGCGACGGCACAAAAAAACTGATCAGACAAGGAAAAGAAGCAGGGAAAGAGGAAAGACGGCGAAAGACGATCCAGATACCCAATGCTTGTTCGAACTCGATACGTCCGATCAGGCCCGTTGTGGTGCCAGCTCGTTAGCTTTTCGGCTTCAACGGATGGAGTTCGAAAACAGGTCGGCCCTCGGCCGCTTCTACCGGGCGGTCGAGATCAACTTTATCGAGATGTCGAACGATCCACGCGCCGACCCGCGTCCGCTGTACGCGAGGACCAAGGACGTCACGAAAGAATGCAACTGCTTCCGTGGGTCCCAACTCGACTGCGGTCACCTCTTCTTTCCGCCGTCCCACGGTGATGGTTGCGCAGCCGGCAGCACGCAGATTGCGCACCCAGTTGACTTCGCCGTAGGGGGCCATCAGCCACCGCCTGCCTGAGATCTCGACGATCGTCAAGGGCGTGGTACGAGGCAGGCCGCTCTTCCGGCCGCGAACGGTGATGAGCACATTGGGCCCCATCGGGACGCCAGCGGCCAAGAGGCGCCGGGCGATGGGGTTGAAGAATGGGACGAACCACGGAACACGGGTGGATCTGATCTGCCCTGCCATGATGGAAAAACCTCCTGCGCTCACGCTTCTCGCTGACGCGCTTCTTCTCTGCGAAAGCAGGTCCTTTTTGCCTGCCTGGCTGTCTTTCTTCAATTTGCTCGATAAAAAGAGCGTGGAACCGAGCTCACGGACGTGCCGCCTTCTCCAGCGTGGCTGGCTCGATAATCTTCACCAGCACAAAATCCTGCGTGCCAAGCCTGCTCAAGATCAGCCTGATAGCCGCAGGATATGCTGGCAGAGCTGTTTTGGCATCAATCGGTTCCGGCTTCCCGACAGCATAGACTCTCCCATGCCAGAGCAGCGTACCGCCTCCAGCAGCCAGCACATTACGATACCAGTCCACCTTAGACCCATACGTTAGCGCGATCACAAAGCCCTCTCCTGTCGGCCAAACCATGATCACCGTCTCAAACGGCTTGCCGCTGCGACGGCCAACGTGACGAATGAGCGCAAACGGGCCATGGGAACGGCTCGCAAACACGCGGAATATCCGATTGGTGACGTACTTATTAAAAGTGCGTATGCGATCAAGAAACATTCTATTCTCCTTGAAACAATACCAAAGCCAACGTTTATGGTGTCAATGCACGCATGATGACCTCGACGACCGCGTCAGCGCGGTCGAGTGCGGGAGGTTGCGCTTCCTCCCCAAGCACGAGGCTCATGATGACATAGGTCAACAACCCGCCAAGCAACGTGTGTGTCACGGCATCGAAGTCCACGTCGGCGATGATCTGTTGCTCGCGGGCCTCTCGTAGCAGTGCAGTGATGATGGCGAGGCCGCGCAGTGTGACGGTCGAGAAAAACAGGGTGCCGAGCTGCGGGAAGCGCGGCGCTTCGGCGATGATCATCCGCACCAGGGGCAGATAGCCGGGCTGGCTCATCATTGACAGAATCTCTCGGGAAAGGTGCGTGAGAGCCTGGCGCAGCGATAGCAGATCATGGGGCGCTGGCAGGACCGCAAGCTTCTCGGAAAAGCCCGGCTGCTCCAGCGTCAGATGGCTCAGGACATCGATAAAGAGGGCCTCCTTGTTGGCGTAGTGGCGGTAGAGAGTCTCCTTCGAGGAAATGCCCGCCTCCGCCAGGATGGCGTCGATGCTCGTCGCCAAGTATCCTTGCTGAAGAAAGAGCCGGTGGGCGGCGGCACGGAGCCGCTCGCGGGTCTGTTGGGCGCGTGCATGCTGACTATGTTCCATGGCTCCTCATTCCGATTTTAGTAACGTACTCTACGTTACGATTATAAGAGGGAGAACAGTGATTGTCAAGGGCCAGAGCGACGCATATCCTTGGTCTACTGTGTTGGACGATGCATGCGGAAACCTCAACTTCCATTTGCCTTTCTGAAGCCTCTCAGTCAAACGTAAGCGAAAAGAAATGAGGGAATTACGTCAAACAACGTGACCTGTATTGAAACAATTCCAGGTTTGTAATTTTCAGTCCACTATGGTAAGCTTTTCCCAACCATTCAGAATCTGAACGCGAGGACCTATGCAGACTGATTCTCTGGCATTCTTGCGACTCCTGCAACTGGCGGATAGCGCGCTGCCCATCGGGGCGACCGCGCACTCGTTCGGGCTGGAGACACTGGCGGCGGAAGAGCTGTTGCGCGTAGAACAGCTTGAGGCGTTCCTGCACGACTATCTAGAGGAGACCGGGACGCTGGAGAGCATTTTCTGCCGGCTCGCTCATAGGCTGGCATCTCAGCCGGAAGCCTTTGCTGATCGCTGGCTGGCTCTAAACGAGCTGTTGAGCGCGTACAAGACCGCGCGCGAGAGCAGGGTTGCCAGCGCTACGCTCGGACGCCGCTTCCTGCAACTGGTCGCAGGCCTGGAGAAGCAGCCACGGCTACAGCAGGCGCTGCACCTGTCGAAGGAGGCCAGGGGAGATATCCACTACAGCACGGCATTTGGTCTGGTAGGGAGTATAATAGAAGTAGCAGAGACAGCTACGACGCTGGCCCATCTGCAACAGGTGCTCATCGGACTCGTTTCGGCTTGCCAGCGTCTGCTCCCGCTTGGACAGAGCCAGGCCAGTGGCATTGTGTGGCGGCTCAAACCGACCATGATAGCCACCGTCGACCGCAGCGCTGCGGTCGCCCTCGCTGTGGATGGCATTCCCGTTTTCACGCCGCTGCTCGATCTAGCGAGCATGCGACATCCCACGCTGACGACAAGGCTTTTTATCAGCTAAGGAGTCGTCAGAAAATAAAGGTTGTAAAGCGGGAGAGAGTGTGCTAGACTGTGGGGCATGGATGAAAGAGAAAAAGCCATCAAGCAGAGATTCGACCTGCTGGCCGGAGAACTCAATGAGCGG
>DAOTTD010000134.1:0-2662 GCA_034438015.1 Ktedonobacteraceae bacterium
TTCCAGCATACAGCAAGAAATGATCTTGATAGGGAACAAACGGGCACCTAACCGCACTACACGTTTCATGTACGCAAAAGCGGGATCGCCTACACGTGGAGACACGCAGGGCGACGGAACCCTCATACTAGTTCCTAAAAGAACAACGCAGATCTTTCGGGAATGAAGGAGCAGCCCTCGAAGGAGGGTCAGAGCACACCATTGATACCGGTGTGCAGGGAAGGTAACAGGAATTCTCTAGCAGGAAGAGGTATGCGAAATTGCAAAACGCCAACACCTATTTAGGAATTCTCCGTGAACGAGGCAAACGCGGATTGCCTGCTGAGCGCGTCTATCGACAACTTTTTAATCGAGAGTTATACCTGAAAGCATGTGGGCGCATTTACCGCAATGCTGGCGCAATGACGCGTGGCATCACTGATGAAACAGCGGATGGAATGAGCCTGGAGAAGATCGATACTATTATCGACGCCCTTCGCCATGAACGATATCACTGGAAACCAGCAAGACGAGTCTGGATACCCAAGAAAAACGGGAAAAAGCGCCCGCTTGGCGTGACTACATGGTCAGACAAGCTCGTGGCTGAAGTCGTGCGTCTGATTCTGGACGCCTACTTTGATGTCCAGATGAGCGAGCATTCACACGGCTTCCGTGAAGGCCATGGCTGTGGGAGTGCCTTACGAGAAATTTACTACACATGGCGAGGAAGCACCTGGCTGATCGAAGGAGACATAGCTGATTGCTTCGGGACCCTCTCACATGAACTCCTCATCTCAGCGTTGAGTGAAAGGTTTCATGACGGACGCTTCATTCACCTTGTGAAAAAGCTCCTCGATGCAGGCTATCTAGAGGATTGGCGATTCCACCGGACGCTTAATGGGGTACCACAGGGGTCCATTCTGAGTCCCATCCTCTCAAATATCCTGATGGACAAGTTAGATAAATTTGTCGAGAACGTGCTGATTCCACAGTACAACAAAGGGACCAAACGGAAGGCCAATCAAAAGTACAAAAACCTGATGGAGCGTGCAAGACGCAAATTCAAAGCAGGAAAAAAAGGAGGCTGCTCTAAAGCTCAGGAAACAGGGGCAACGATTGCCTTCCTATGACACCCAGGACCCAGAATATCGGCGACTCAAGTATATCCGGTATGCCGATGATTTCTGTCTCGCGTTTATCGGGCCGAAATCCGAAGCAGAAGAGATCAAACGGCAACTGAGAAGGTTCTTGAGCGAAGAACTCAAGCTCAACCTCTCAGAAGAAAAGACGCTCATTACCCACGCAAGAAGCGATGCCGCTAAATTTCTTGGATATGAGATCACAACCGTGAAGAAAGACAAGAAACATTGTCGAGACAAGGTAGGAACAGATAGAAGAAGCATCAATGGACTGATTGGTCTTCGTGTTCCCCATGCCGTCATTCTGGAAAAATGCGACCGATACAAGAAGGGTGGAAAACCGGTTCACCGAGCCGAGTTGCTCAATGAGAGCGATTTTACCATGATCTCAACGTACCAACTCGAATATCGAGGAATCGTGGAGTATTATCGCCTAGCGTACAACCTTCATTCCCTGGACCAACTCAAGTGGGTCATGGAACAATCGTTGGTGAAAACGCTTGCCAGCAAGCACAACACTTCGGTGAGAAAGATTTACAAACAGTATCGAACCGAAATCGAAGTCGATGAGAGGAAATACAAGGTCCTGCAAGTCACTCTCCCACGCGAAGAAAAGAAACCATTGGTCGCTACCTGGGGAGCCATCCCCCTGATTTGGGACATCCAGGCAAATCCCGATGATCGACCCCACCTCACCTGGACTGTTCGGTCAGAACTGGAAAAACGGCTCCTCGCACAGGTTTGCGAAGTGTGCGGAGCGACACGTATGACTGAGCAAATCGAGATTCATGTGCGCCGCTTCGGCGGCAGAGATAGAGCGCACCAGATGGTGTGAGAACTGATGGAGGGTTCTCTGTACACCCCACTTACCCTCCCCTCGAAAGAGGATGGCGACCAAAGCATGTGGGGAAGGCCGCGTAGGGGGAAGTCACCGATCTTCTGAACGGTCAGTACAAGGCGTGTATGGCGAAGACAACACGGTTTGAATCCTAGTCCCGCTGGCCTTTTCGATGGCCCTAACGGAAGGTGGCTACAAACGTGAGGACTAGCGCCTACGCTTTAATTGATGGACTTAAAGCGTATCCATCGGCACTAGCAGACCCTTTGTACGAGGGAAACAAGGGACGAACGGGACGCCTGGGCACGCCACATCTCACTCTGCCGTAAAGGCGGGATGCCCTAAACAGAGTGTAAACTCTGCATGGGTACGGACTTCCCGTAGTACTCAAGGTGGGCCTGTAATGGGTTCTGCAGATCGCACCACAATGACGTGGCTGTGATACTGGTAGGAGGATAAGTGGATAGTAATATTCGCGAAACCAGAACTACCAGGAGAAAGGGGAAGAGTTTACGACAGCTTCAAAATATCCGAAAGCGAGGACGTGCTGATGCTATCCGCTACAGTGATGAGGCGATTAGAAGCACTTGAGACCATCTCAAAACAAGGGAAACCGATCAATGGGGTCTTCCGGTTGATGGAAGACCCGATCTTGTGGCATGAAGCCTATGCTAACATCTATGCCAACGCAGGGGCAACGACGCCA
>DAOTTD010000135.1:0-31538 GCA_034438015.1 Ktedonobacteraceae bacterium
CGCTCCAAGAAGGAGAGGTTGGTCACCTGGGGCAGGTTGGACAACTCCAGGGAGGTGAGCGCAGGCAGCCGCTCCAAGAAGGAGCGGTTGGTCACCTGGGGCAGGTTGGACAACTCCAGGGAGGTGAGCGCAGGCAGCCGCTCCAAGAAGGAGAGGTCGGCAACCTGGGGCAGGTTGGACAACAAGAGGGAGGTGAGCGCAGGCAGCCGCTCCAAGAAGGAGAGGTCGGCAACCTGGGAGAGGCTGTACAACCGTAGGTGGGAGAGCGCAGGCAGCCGCTCCAGAACAGAGAAGTCAGTTACCTGGGGCAGGTTGAGCAACCGTAGGTAGGAGAGCGCAGGCAGCCGCTCCAGGAAGGAGAGGTCGGCAACCTGGGAGAGGCTGTACAACCATAGGGAAGTGAGAGCAGGCAGCCGCTCCAAGAAGGAGAAGTCAGTCACCTGGGGCAGGTCGGCCAACCCTAGGTGGGAGAGCGCAGGTAGCCGCTCCAAGAAGGAGCGGTCGGTCACCTGGGGCAGGTTGAACAACAAGAGGGAGGTGAGACGGGGAAGAAAGGGCAAGAGGTTGAGCATTGCTAGAGATGCCGAAACCCTTTTGACATGCGAGAGGAAGCGTTGCGCATAGGCGGTCTTGTCAATGACTTCTCTGAGCCCCTGGATTAAGGTTTCGATCACAGCGGAGGTGTCATCAGTTGTATAGGCCAGAAGCACATTGAATGCCGCCTCACTGCCTATCTGGAGGAGCGCTCGAACACAGGCAGCGGCCACCTCTGGACTATACTCGAAGCGAGGGACCAGATAGGTAATAGCGAGCGCCCCAGCAGTGGCCATGGCTTCAACCTCTTCCTCACTCTTCAGCGGCACCAGTTCGGCCAGACCCTGCTCGATGCGCGACTGGATATCTATCTTCATCTCTTCACGCGCGACCTGTGTGCAAGCGGCGGCCAGCAGGTACAATCGTGAACGAGAGCGTTTTCTTGTTTCGCCTCGTTTCAAGAGGCGCTCGATCAGGTTCTCACGCACCGTCCGAGGGGCCAAGCCAACTGTTAACAGCACGACCTCACGCCACTGGTCGTCATGGGCGTGCTGTACGAGCAAGGGAATATCGTTCTCATCTACCACCGCTTTGGCGGCGAGAAACTCCTGAAAGGTGCGATGCGTGAAATCAACCGTACCTTTGACCGGCTCACGTAAGATGCCTGAGCGTTCCATAAAGAGCTGACAAGCATCTGCTCCCCGAAGACCATGCGGCACTCCGACTATCCCACCGAGGCGACGCGTCAGCCGCTCGTCTACTATGTCAACCGACGCCTCCGTCTGCCCGTTGCGTACCAACCAATAGGCCAAGTCAGAGAGCAGCAGACTCTTTTGCTCATAGGAGAGCGCCGCCGCCGGGTAGTCTGCCAGGGAGATGCGCCGCGCCCGGTCGCGGCGCTCGATAAGCAGTTCACAGCAAGCCTCATATAGCGCTATGCGGTTGGAGGGCAATTGCTGGTGCCGTTCGCGGTTGAGGGCGCAGAGCATAGCACAAAGGAGTGGATTGGTCGCCAGTTGCTGTTGTGCGCGGCTTGCGCGGATCTCGGAGGAAAGGCGGCTCGCAGCTTCGTGTAGGTCTTGCTGCTCCTGAGCATCCTGGAGATTTGCCGCGACGGCACGATGCCATTGGATGATAAAGTCCTCAATAGCCGACAGGTTCATCGGGAGCACCTGTGCCTCTTTGAGGCGTTCTCGTGCGGGCAGATCGTCTTTGTTCGCCGCATAAGGCCGCGAGGTAACGATGAAGCGAGACCGTTCATAGGTCCTGACCAAGTCGTCGAGCCAGGCATAGACACTGACGCGCAGTGAGACCGGGACCTCGTCGATACCATCAACTAGCACGATTGCGCGCCCCTCCAGTAATTGCCGGTGTACCCACCCGGGCGGCATCGCGCCTGCAATGGCAGGTGCAACCAGGGCAGGGAAGGCTTCCGGAGCTGGCCAGCTTGGTTCGCTCTCACTATTCAAAGGAACATGCTGGCGAAGGCGAATAAAAAAGGGCACCGTCCCATTCCAGGATGTAAGCTCCTGCGGAAAACATTGTGAGGCCGATTGCACAGCAATCCATTGCATCAGAGTCGTCTTGCCCGATCCCGCGTCCCCTCGGAGCAAGAGATAGGGCGACTCCGCCAGCACTGTGGAGAGACCGCTAATCGTTCGCACCATCTGCGGCCTCCCGTCGGGGTCATTCTCGAAGAGGTGGGCGCCGCGCCATTCACGCGCGGATGGCGGTTTGAGTACCTGCTGCTCAAGAGAGAGCGCCACATAGGCCACGCTCAGCGAATACTTGCGGGCGGTGACCGACATGCCGGAACCAAACAGCTCCAGTTCATCCAGCTTACGGATCACCGTCCGCCGATAGTCCAGTTCAAATCGCGCCGCCTCTACCTGCGGATTGAGTTGTGCCCGCAGACGCGCGACCTCTTGCACAGTGTGTTCGGCGATCTCTACCAGGTGCCGCTCGCGTGTAAGCACCTCTGCCAGCGTGCGCTCCGTGAAGTGGGGAAGCTGTGAGGCGATCTCGACAATATACTGGCACGACTCACCTATGATCTGCTCGTAGAGGCGCCCCTCGCTGTCCGAGAAGTGATAGGAGCGTGCAGGATGATCTTTCAGAAGCTGACTGGCAATCTCGACCGGCTCCAGATCGTGCCTCGCCAGCAGCTCACTGGTGGCCGTATTGAGCGTCTCGGTTACCGCCAGGGCTATCGCCGTGCGTGTTGCCTCGTCCAGAGCTGCCCCCTCCATTTCAAAGAGTGGCTGCAGACTCTCGCCCACCTTTTCCCCGATGGTCTCGAACTGCTGGCGGGCACGCTGCTGCGCAAGGCGATCGGTGAGACGTCCCTTGAGCACATCGGCTGCACTTGACGCGGCATCCGAGACCAAGCCATTGCTACCGAGCCAGCGTTTGAGCAGTGCCTTGGCAATCGAGCCTCCAACATCGACCATCAGCGTTTCTAACAGCGGCATAAGGCGGTTATCCTCTCTACGTTGGTATTTCTTTCTCTTCATATCGCCGGGGCTCGTACCATCTCTGGATTCTCCCACTGATCTCAAGAGAATCAGAATTACGTCAATTGTATAAAAAGAGCAGTCATCTGTCAAACAGTGTAAATGCAAACTTTAAAATTGTTCACAATATAAATTGTGCATTTTATCCACAACGTCCTTTCGCGTTGACAGTAACATGTATCCGTATACTCCCAACGTGAGTGTATCGCTTCTCTCATCGAGAGGAGCTGAAACGGCCAGAAGCAACCAATCCTTCAATACAACGCTTATCTTAAAGAGACAACTGTGTCTCCAATTCCACTAAATAAGCTGTGCAATAAAGCGACCATCAAAAAGTGATGGCAGGCTGCGAAGCCAGCTCATCTATCTTGGTCCCTCAGACCACAAAGATGAGCAAATCAGAAAACTCAACTGGCTGCAGCTTCTCATATTCCTTTTGCGGTACTTTCACATACTGCCAAAGCTCGCCGGTTAACTTCGTCGCATTCTCACACCACATCTTCGCAGCCCTATCCTTAAATCCAACTTCCAGCGATTCCTGCCCCTTTGTCTCAACCAGCCACATCTCGCCCTGTTCGGTCCTGACTACAAAGTCGGGATAGTAATAGCGCAGGTTCGCGTTATTGTCGGTG
Organism: Ktedonobacteraceae bacterium; assembly: GCA_034438015.1. Lineage (GTDB taxonomy): Bacteria > Chloroflexota > Ktedonobacteria > Ktedonobacterales > Ktedonobacteraceae > JACDAE01. The sequence goes on from DAOTTD010000135.1 coordinate 3,680, forward strand.
TATTCTATCGAGAAGCCAAATTGTAGTGGCAACTTCGAGAAGGCATACACATCCTTTGCGCGTTCGAGGAACTTTGCAAATTCGTACTCAAAATCATTGTCGCAGGGCACCAGATTCAAAACGCACTTCCTGGCATCGAGCACTGAGCGTGAGAATGCAAATGGCTTTATCATGGAGAGCTGCCGATTCTCGCCCTCGATGGATGGCTCCACTTGCTCAATGACCTTCTCTTTTAGCTCTCTGGCAAACACATCGAGCACCACGTAGCCAGAGACACGGTGATTCATCGCCTGTACGATAGCTGGACTCTCCATATTGACTTTTTCACCAAAGGCACGGTTCTGGAAGAAATCCCATACTTTCGGCGCGAGTGCGCTGAACTGCCCTGGAAGCTTCACGTTGCTGGCAATCAGTTTGGCGTAGTAGCTGACGATTTCATCGGGCCGCTGCACATCCTGGATAGCATACTCTCGCTCGAACAGTTTCTCCATCGTGAGTATATCGAACGCTTGATACTGAAATTTTCTGATATCGGCACTGGTAGGCTTGCGGGGCAGTGGGTCTGGACTGAACTTGAAGCTCGTCACATCCAGTGATTCTATCTCCTCGGCCAGCGTCTTTTTACGCACCAGTACTGGCGATAACCTGGGCAGAGAGAGATCATAGGCAGCCTTTTCAGGCAATTGTGGTGCGATCGCAATAATCTTAAGCTTGTCTTTACCAACCTCAAAGGTATCAAGCTTGATGTCTTCCAGTTTCTCCAGATCATCTACAAAGGAGATAAACGCCTTGTTGCCGATAATATCTACCCGTTCAGCATACTGCTGTCCTCTGAACATCAGGCGCAGGCCGCGACCGATAGCCTGCTCCGGCAGAATGTTGGCCGCCGCTGTGTAGGGGCGCAAGCCTACCACGACGGTCACGTTTTGCACATCCCAGCCTTCGCGCAACATCAGCACACTGACGATAGCCCTGGTTGGACAGCCAGGACTATCCACATCGCGGGCAAGCTTACGAGCCGCGTCAAGGTCTTTTTTGGTGATTTCACCAGTTTTGTCAGTATGAATGACCAGCACCCTTTTGTCGCCGCCAAATTCAGTCGGATACTTGTGACGCAGCCAGTCTCCTACATCCTCCGCTTCTTCTGTTGTGTTCATCATAATGAACAATAAGGGCATCTTGTCCAGCTTTTCCAGTTGTTCCTTGTATTCCCGCCAGCGTTCCACACCCGCCGTGAGGTATCCCTGGTAGCGTTCGCTGGCGATGTTGCTTCTGGCCTCGTCCAGTTCAGCAATCCCCTTGACTGGTCTTTTGACAATGTTGTCTATGATAGCCTGCCTGATCTGGTAGTCTGAAATGATCCAGGGGAATAAGGCTCCCTTGTTGAAACGGGGCGTCGCCGAGAAGTCTAGTTGGGCGGCCAGTGGCAAACTTACATGGAGCCTGCGGATGACCGTATTCCATTCGTTCTCTTCATCGTGGGTGTGATGCGCCTCATCATTGAGTACCAGCAACCGCCCAGTCCGTTTTGCCAGCATCTCACTAAAGCTAGTGAGATCACTATTCATATCTTCTTTGGGCTTTGGGCCGAGCATCTCAGTCATAATATCGGGTTCCTCGTCACTATTTTTCTTCCGCTCAGATCGCTCATACAGTTGCTGGATATTAGTGAGAAATAGCGTCCCTTCCGCTGGAGCGCGTTCAGCATCCCCACGCATTATACAGTCAAATTCCCAGAAAATTTTCAACTCACGCGGGATAAGCGGGTCCAGGGTGAAGATGCGCCCACCCTCGAAGTCGCTTTTCAGCCGTTCAAAGACGATTACATTGGGAGCAAGGATCAAGAACGTTTTTGCATAATCCCCTTCGTCCTCGCGCACGGCATTGAAGAACTGCCATACTATTGCCAGCGACATCACTTTGGTCTTACCGCTTCCTGTCGCCATTTTCGTGCAGTAGCGGGCGAACTCATCGTAGCCGGGCAGGTGGATCTGACTCTGTGCGGAGACGTATGTTTCCAATAAGTCTTTGCGATTGCGCACCTTCGCTACCTCGTAGACATAGATCAGTGTTTCTATCGCTTCCTGTTGCGCTTTATGGTACTTGAAAAGCTGCCCGTTCGACAGCTTATGATCAGTGGGAAACCAGAAGTTGAGCAACGTGCGTGTTGTGTCGGTGATGCCTTTGTAGCCATCATCCCGCCATTCCGCTACCAGCTTGCGCAAGGTGGGCACGCAAGGCGCGGTCTTGAGAAAAGGGGAAAGGTCAAAGAGATCGGGTTGCATCTCATTCGTCCGAGGTTTACGTACACGTGGCATCGCTCTTACTCCCTGCACCGATCACGACATAGCAGACCGAGCATTTACTTCACTTCTATTCTGACAGCTTTGGTGGTGTCATTGCCTAAAATATCGATGACCTTGATGACGATGGTAGAGCACCCGGGTTCGTTGTACTCATGCGAAGCTTTGAGCAGTATCTTGGGCGATTTCCTGGTGCGGTAGGTTTGCCACTGGTTGTGAAAAGTGTCATCGCGATAGTCCCAATCCACCGCCCAGTAGTCAATCCACTGACTCCAATGCGTGATAGCATGTCTTACGTCTTCGGGCACGTCGTCAGGAGGTAGGAAGAAGTTCTGCAGCTCCACCTCGACCGCTTTTTTGACCTGCCGGATGCTGACATCGAGCGCCGCCAGTTCATAGAAACTGATATCTCCCTGCTCCACGGCCTTCTTTTCCAACACCTCGCGCGGAATTTTCTTGAAGGCCAGACGAATATTGGCGTCAGCAGCCATCTGCTTGGCAGTCTCATTGAGATCGAAGGCAAAATCCCAGCCCAGGATATCAATACCATTGCTATGCTCCCCGACATCCTTCCCTCTCACGCGCCAGAACTCGTTGACGATCGCCTTCACCTCACCCAGGGCAATCGGCGCATCGACCGAGCCCACATGCACTAGCCGCCCTGCTTTGATACCATGAATCCAGGTATAGCCATCAATGGATGTGGCATGATAGAGCTGCAAGATGAAGTGGCGGTAGCGCATCTGCACGCTGGCACGCTGAGCAGGATCATCAAATTCGGCAGACTGCCATGCCTGTCGCTCGTACTTGCCCAAATTCTGCACCACAAAGGGTCTCACACTCTTGATAGAGAGCAGACGCTTGCGCGTGGTGTGAATGGCGAAGCGCCCCAGGTCGCAGGTTATCCAGCGCCGGCCGAGCTTCTCGGCCATGGCAGCGGCTGTTCCGCTGCCACAGAAGCAATCAAGCACCAAGTCGCCTTCGTTGGATGAGGCTTTGATGATGCGCCCCAGCAGGGCTTCGGGCTTTTGGGTTGAATACTGAGTATCTTCTTTCGCTTGAGAATTTACAGGCGGGATATCTGTCCAGATGGACTGAACAGTTTTACCTTTCTGTTCATCCAAATACCTTTTATATCGTGGTCTGCCGCCAGAAGTAATAACGATCTTGCTTTCTTTGCATAACTGATCAATGCGTTCTTGAGACCAACGCCAATGGGTGCCTGGTGGAGGCTCAAGGAGCTTCCCAAAGAAATACTTAGCCGTACCCTGTCCCGCCGCACTGATTTGGTCAAGCTCGTACCTCCTGCCATCAGGGTCCTGACTCTGATAATGGCTTGAAAGATAGCTTTCATCATATGCTGCAAACTGCCTGTTCCATAGAATGGTCTTCGATTTCCCATAATGCAAGATCATGTCGTGGTTGAAGCCAAAGCTTTGCGTGTCCATATGCCCTGTAACTCTTTGCCAAATGATCTGGCTCTCGACATTTTCATACCCAAATACTTCGTCAAGGACGGCTTTGGCATAGTGACCGACATGCCAATCGAGATGCACATAGATACTTCCATTCTCGGCCAGCAGTTCGCGTAGCAATACTACTGCCTCGTAAAACCACTGTAAATAACTGTCCAGGTTATGCCCCCAGGTATCCCGGTACGCCTTTTGTTCGATGATACTTGGTTCCTTGGTAAAGCTCTCATCACTTTCTGGAATAGCGGCAGTAAAGGAAAAGTCCGCGCCGGTGGCGAAGGGAGGATCGATATAAATCAGGTTCACCTTGCCGGCAAACTCAGGCAGCAGGCTGGGTAGCACATACTTCTTGTCACCCCAGATCAGGCGGTTGCGCCATTCTGTCTCGCGCCCGGCGAACAGCAAGTCGAGCGTCAACTGGCGTTCCTGGGCCGTCTCGTTCACGGTCTCCACGGTCTGGAAGGGGAGAGCGATGCGTATAGGCCCGACCTTCTTACCATCCTTATACTTCCCATCCCAGGTCAGCTCGGTCAAAACGTCAACCTCCTTATAATTCGTAGATAAGATAATACACTGTTTATTCTATGAACACAAAAATTATCTGATGTATAGCCTGTTCAGGTAGTCTTTATGCGCACCGATTATATATACAAAGAGGAGTATTGCTTCTTCATCTTCGGAGAGCATTTCTTGCTGAGCTACCTAACGCTGGACAGCGCACATGTAAAAAGATGAGGTGTGCCCTTTTCCGCATAGAAAATTGGTTTTGCGTAGCTTTCCATGTTCAGTAAACTGGTACAGCTCGATCAATACCTGTAGGACTGGTGGCTGTTAAGTATCGCTCTCCACTGCTTTCATATCCAACAAAAAGAATAGCCTGATTTAGTATACTTCATCTTGCAACAATGCTACCGCTGAAAGATGTGCTAGATAGAGCAATTGCCGCATAGAAGGGGTTTCGAGCCCTTTGAGGTACTCTGAGAGAGCCGGGTATTATCTGAGAAAAGCCAGGGTGTCGTGACACCAAATTTGACACTAGAGAGGCTAGATTTACATAGACACCATTAGACATAATTAAACAGAAATGCAGCCTCTCAAGCGTGACGAGACAACAGGTTAAGACACACAGAAGTCCGAAAAAGTCGCGTTACAATTCAGGAAAGATTATAACATGGGCTACAACCATCAACGAATTATCCGCACGGATACGTTCACTTCCACAACCTCCCATGCTCGATCGGTCGTGAACGCGGGAAGATCCAGTTTTCTCGCCAGCACCAGGCAGGCTCGATCACCAAAAGACAGGTGAACAATGTTGAAAAATGATAAACAAGAATCAGCCCTCTTCCACGTAAATGATAATAAAGTGATATTTTCTCCCATTCTTTCATCCTTCATAATGAAGATAGTGATCTATACCGACACGAGGAGAGACAAAGCCAATGAGTACTTCTTACACGCGGAATTCACTTTCATCAAGCGACCATTCGGCGTCGTCAGACGAAGATTTTGTGATAGATGACACTCTACTAACATTTGAATACGATCTCCCATCAGTGAGGCTGGATGTCTCTTCTAACAACACGTCTCCAGGCGCGTCCTACTTCGACATTAGCAAAGATTGTGGGTTGATCGGCCCCTACGATGATGATGGCGATTAGCGAACTCCGCTGGTTCGCGCCCACCTGTCCCACTGGACAATCACTCCTTCCCCTGCTACGATAACACATATTCTTTAATTAGCAGGGGAAGGAAGAGCTATGACTCAATTAGAAACATATATTGCACAACACGAGGATCGCTTTCTTGAAGATCTGAAGGGATGGCTGCGCATCCCGAGCATCAGTACGCTGCCGGAACATATGCCGGATATCCAGAAGGCCGCTGAGTACGCCGCTCATCAGCTTCAACAGATCGGCTTCGCAGGCATCGAGGTTATTCCTACGCAGGGCAGTCCCCTGGTCTATGGCGAATGGTTGCAAGCTCCCGGCAAGCCTACGGTGCTCATCTACGGGCACTACGATGTGCAACCAGTCGATCCTGTGGAACTGTGGAACTCGCCTCCATTCGAACCGACTATCCACGATGGCAACATCTATTGTCGCGGCGCCTGCGACGATAAGGGTCAGACAATGCTGGTCTTCAAGGCCCTTGAGTCGCTGATGACGGTAAATGGCGCTTTGCCGGTGAATGTGCGCGTGCTCATCGAGGGCGAAGAGGAGAATGGCGGCGAGTCGATCGAACACTATGTTAAGACCTACCCCGAACGCTTACGCTGCGACGCCGCTTTTATCTGCGATACGCACATGCCATCACAGGATCTTCCCGCGCTCATCTACGGCCTGCGCGGCATTGTGTATACCGAGATCGAGGTCCGTGGCGCCAGGCGCGACCTCCATTCGGGCTCGTACGGCGGCATGGCCCCCAATCCTATCCACGCGCTGGCAATTATCATTGGCCGCTTGAAGGACGAAGACGGTCATATCCACATTCCGGGCCTGTATGATAAGCTGCGCACGCCGACGCGGGCGGAACAGGATTTCTGGCAGCACGATCCACTACATATCGGTGAGTCACTCGCGGAGGAGATGGGCGTGAAGCAGCTCTCCGGTGAGTCGGAATACCCTCCGCTCCAACGCATCTGGGCGCGCCCTACATTCGAGGTTCACGGAATCGCGGGCGGCTTCACGGGCGAGGGGGCCAAGACGGTTATTCCCGCCGTCGCGACGGCGAAGGTCAGTCTGCGCCTGCCACCAGAACTGGCACCGGACGAGGTATTTACGCTGTTGGAGCACGCGGTTAAGGATGCAGCGCCCGCCGATGTGACGGTGAAGGTGCGCAAGATCCACAGCGGCGATGGTATGCTTGTCTCGCCCGATAGCGCGGCAATGCGGGCGGCAGCGGCGGCCCTACAAGAGGTATATGGCAAAGAGCCCGTTCTTATTCGCGAAGGTGGCTCAATTCCCATCGCGGCCCTGTTCGATGAGATTCTGCACACGCCGGTCGTCCTGATGGGCTTCGGTCTGCCCGACGACAATCTGCACGCTCCGAACGAAAAGTACTCCCTGGCCCAGTTCTTTAAGGGCATTCGCACGGTTGCAAGCTTCCTGACGAAAATGGGACAATAGAGGTTTTGCCAGTATCTATTCAGATACTCTCGCCGCCTGCGGCGGCTTGCCGGTGTTGATGTGGGTGGCTGGGTTGGCGGCGCGAGGCCGCCAACCCAGCCACCCACATCAACACCCTTGTGAAGCGCCTTTGGCGCTGATGAGTCAGGAAAGAGGGACCCGAACAGTCACTTTTGCCATGACTTTTTCCCTATTTTTGACTATACTTCTTATATGAGTCTTGCTGTAGAGCATCCTCCATTCGTAGTGAGTCTTTCTTGCTGAAAACACATGATCCCTGTCCGTAACTCTTGAAGCGCCGCAGGTGCTGAGGAGTCAGGGAAAGGGGTCCTCAAGAGTTACCTTTGTCCCTCTTACATCAGTAGATCTGCATGTTACGATGGGAAATTCTCCATGAAAGGTGGGATTCTATGCAGGATAAAGGGAAAAGAATCTTCTATCTGGGCTCTCTCGCCGCACTACTGGCAATCATCCTTGCCTTTGGTCTGACCTCGCCTACCAGGGCTGTAGCCGCTTCAACTTCCGCAACATGGTCCGGGCAGACGAGCGATTGGGCGAACGTGCGTACCGGGCCAACGACCAGCGCTTCCATCGTTACAGTCGACGCTCCTGGTACGCCTGTGACGGTCTCCGGGCAGGCCGTAGTAGTAGCGGGCGGGAACTCCATCTGGGACCGCATCTCTAGCGCCTCTAGCACGCCCCTGTATATCTACGGAGCGCTGGTGACCGCTGCGAGCAGTGCAGGCACAAGTAGCACAGCGCCCTCGATTGAGGGCAAGGTCATCGTTGTGAGCCTCTCGCAACAATGGCTCTTTGCTTACCAGAACGGCCAGCAGGTCTTTAATACGGCGGTGATGACCGGTCGCCCCGGCCTGGAAACGCCGACGGGCACGTTCCACGTCTTCGCGAAGCTCAGTCCAACGACGTTCTATTCGCCGTTCCCTTATGGCTCGGTGAACTGGTATCCACCGACATATATCAACTACGCGCTGGAGTTCCTGTCCGGCGGCTTCTTCCTCCACGACTCCTGGTGGCATACCGTCTATGGCCCTGGTACTAATGTCTGGCACTACGATCCTACTTATGGCTGGCAGAATGGCTCACACGGCTGCGTGGCGATGCCGCTGGCCGCCGCCGCCTGGCTCTATGGCTGGGCTCCGATCGGCACCGCTGTTCAGATTACAGCATAGTGTGCAGCCATGAGTTATCCCGGTAACTGCTCAGATGTCCTTCTGAACCCTCAGCGCCTTCGGCGCTTCGTAAGGAGTCTAGTGTGGGTGGCGGGCTGCCGGGCCCGCCACCCACACTAGACTCCTGTGAGCCGCAGAGCGCGCGGAGCCACGATGAGTCAAAGAAGAAGGGGGTCCTGGACAGTTACCGGGCAAACTCATGTCTATACAAAACCATACTAAAAAATAACGATTTTTCTGCAATGAGCGACCATCCATACGGTCTAGATCACCGTTACCCTCTTGCAAGTATTCCCAATGCGTACTATCATACAGGAATAGATCACAATCTCATTAGTATTGGAGTTTCTATGCTTACACCCCCTTTGCTGGATATTATCAACTGGGGCTGGCTACGGATCGGTCCCCCATACATCTATATCAATATAGATCCAGTTCTCGTTCACCTGGGACCGCTGGCGCTGCGCTGGTACGGCCTGATGTATGTCGTTGGCATTGTTATGGCTTTATGGGTTATCAAGGGCTATACCGGGCGCAAAGGCGTCGATCAGGATATGGTCTATCGCGTCCTCTGGTGGTGTATCGCCGCCGGACTGATTGGTGGACGCCTCTACTTTGTGATTCAGCAGCCCAATCTCGTTTCGTACTATCTGGCTAATCCTATTCATATTATTGCTACCTGGGAGGGCGGCATGGCCTTCTTCGGCGCTATCTTCCTGGTGATACCCACGCTCATCTGGCGCTCGCGCGTCGAACGTGTCAACCCGCTGGTGCTGGTCGATGCCGGCGTACTCTTCGCGGCTGCCGGCCAGATCTTCGGGCGCATCGGCAATCTCATCAATGGCGATATTGTGGGCTATCCCAGTACCCTTCCCTGGTCTACGGTCTATACGCATCCCGATAGCTGGGCCTGCCTGCCCGGCTCTACGATCTGCAATGTCCCGGTACAACCAGCCGCCGGCTACGAGTTGCTCACGAATGTCGTTCTGCTCTTGTTTATGCTGTATCTGGCCCGCCGCGTGACGAAGCCCGGTGTGCTGATGCTGGTCTACCTGTTCGCCTACGCCATCACTCAGTTCCTGCTCTTTTTCGTTCGCGACAATATCTATGTCAAACTCTTCGGCGTGCTCGACTGGCACCTGAAGCAGGCGCAGTGGACCTCGCTCTTCCTGCTGCTCGTTCTGATTCCAATCACTTACCTGGTTGTACGCTACTCCAGGCCGGTTCCACGCGGTGCGGTTGCGGCGACCTATGGCATCGCCCAGAAGCCAGTGGAGGGCGCTAAGCTGGCCGCGAAGACGCTGGATGGCAAGGCCGTTAAGGTCGAGGATGGTGAGATGAAACACAGCGATAGCTCTCTGCCAGAGGTTAGCATTGACACAATTGAAGATACCGACGTGCCCTCGCATTCCGAACCTGCACTCCCCGAGGAGCCAGCAGCCAATACCGACGAGTCCGCACTTGCGGAGGCCACACATACAATAGACACACCTGCTGAACAACCAGCGGCTACTACTGATGAGGCCGAGCATACGGAGCTCACGCAACCAGAAGATAGGCTCACGGAAGCTTCAGTGACTGAGCCCGCCGACGAGACTGAAGATGGAGAGACTGAGCAGCCTGAGTCAGAAGTAGCGGAAAATACGCTCTCGAAACAGAAGAGCAAGTAGCTAATATACTCTGGTTAATTTTTCAGGCGATGGCGTATCGTGTAGGGTGACGATTAATAATGAGGTCAGCGCGAGAGCCGCCAGGGCGGAACTGGCCGCATGGAAGCCGTCCCAGGCATCGCGGACCTCGCGCCAATTGGCAGGCAAGGTCTCAGGCGTCCATGACGCAACTTGCTGGTTGAGCGGGTTGTTGCCGAACGCGAACAGGGCGAGCATGCCCGCAAAGCTGATGACAGCAACCAACGTCAAGATAAAGGCAGTTCGTGGCTTACGGAGGAGGTAAAGGAGAATCCCGGTCGAGATCAGGCCGAGAACTTCGGCCACACCTCCTACAATAGCGAACCCGCCATCGCTACGTTTTTGCGCTTTCACTACTGCTTCTTCGTCGGTTGCGCGGTCGGCTTAGCCGCTGGCGTGGCTTGCGCCTGCGGTTTATTGAGCAGGGCTTTCTCGTCGTCGACTTTGCGCTGCAAGGCTCTCAAATACGATTGCGCGCCATCCAGGTCCGCATCGACGATGGCGTTGAGCTGCTTGGGCATGTTCGTGACCTGATTGACCCACGATTCGAGTACCTTCTGAATGGCGATGAGCGCGGTATTGTCCATGTTCACAGCAATCAGGACGTTGCGCGCGGTCTTGAAAGCTTTGAGCATGGCATTGAGGAAGTCGTTGGTGAGCGTCGAACCGAATTGGATGACGGGGGAGACAAAGACGTCGTAGGCGACGCGCGTCAGTTTGGCGGCGGCGATGGCCCCTCCTAATGAGAAGCCTTCCAGATTCTCTAGGGAGGTCACAAATTCTTTGCGCACGTTCTCCGCCCCCTGCTCGACGCCTCTCTGGAACGCCTCCTGCACCTGCTGCTCGACATTCTGCGCCGCTGTCCCCACCGCCTGCGGGATCTTGGGTCCCAACTCGACGGCGGCGATACCCGCTCCTCCGACCGCGATGGCCCCTATACCGAACAGAAGGCCGCGCCGCGAGACCTTGCGCTTCTTCTTGCGCCTGGCTGGAGCCCGCTCAGGTTCCTCATCGTCATAATATTCTTCGTCGTACTCTTCGTCTTCATAGTAGTCGTCTTGCGGCTCGACGGGTCGCATGTTTCGCGTAGGAACACGTGTGTTTATACCCTGACGAGGACGCGGCGACGACAGTGGCAAGCGCTCAGGCACATCTTCGGCGGACCCGAGCGGTGCATCGAGCGGGTCCGCCTCTTCTTCATAGCCCACTTCGTATCCCAGGTCAGGATCTATATCTTCAAACTCGTACTCTGCATACTCTTCCCGTTCGTCGATCAGCTCCTGTGATGGCGTGGCGCGTGGGGGTATGATCCGTCCGCTTCGTGTGGGATTGGGCCTGTAGTCTACCGGCGCTTCTTCGGGGTATTCGTATCCGCCATCCTGCTGGTACACTTCTTCGTTCTCTTGTGGATTCTCCTGTTCACCGTTCTCTTCAGAGATACGCGCTTTGGTAGCTATAATATTCTGTCGCAGGAGTTGTCGCGTTCTACGCAGGTCGGGCCGTTGAGACATCAAGGCGCCAGATTTGTGCGTTCCCTCTCCACGCATACCTCCACTCTGTCCTGAACTATCGGGCCGTTCGCTCTGACCCGGTTGCTCACCGCGAGTATGTAGCGGATCGTATTCGTATCCATATTGGCGTCCAGGACTCCTTCGATAAGTTCTCCGCTCCAAATAATCCTTTGACATGTGTTTCTCAACTCTCCTGACCTTAGCAGGTCTCACGCCGACTTATACGGGCGACATGTAGCTACAAGGCAATAGGGCGTTCGCCCTTGATACTCATTTTACATTACCGATTTTGCTAAGTCCACTTTTCATAACTTAGAGCCTATACATATTCCTCTGTAGCCTCAACTCCTGCCTCCGCTACTGGTAATAAACTGCTATAGAGTCGCTTTCGGCGTGCACCATCTGCTCCTCCTGTCAGCTTTACCGCCCGTGCCGCTTCTGAAGCGCACCCAACGCGCTCGCTATGCAGCACAGTTTACCATAAGGTTATATCTGTCGCAAATATTTCATTTTCTACAATCTCTATCTATCTTAATTATACGACAAATTTAGAACAAATGCTCTTCTTTCTCGTCTCATTTTTATGTTGCGCACGTCTCAAAAGTGGACGTGCTTCCCTATTTTTGCGTACCCTTAAAGATATATTTCTGGGTTATGAGCTGGCCTCCCCCAAAAGGCGGCGTAGGTGACACCCTATGCTATAATGTCCTCAGTGTTGTCGACCTCAAGAGGGCGAGGAGGTTTTTTAGCATGCCCGCTTCCGAGACAAAAGAAGATCAGATGCCCATTGTTGCCTGTATAACGACAGGTATGTTCCAGGAAAATTGCTTCCTCTATGCCTGCCCACAGACGCGCGAGGCGGTGATTATTGACCCCGGCGATGGGTCCAAACAGATTCTGGACGCAATCAAGGAACTCAATCTAGTTCCTAGATATATTATCAATACCCATGGACATATCGATCATATCAGCGGCGTGGACGCGGTGAGCGCGGTCTACCCCGTTCCCCTGGCGATCCATCCCGCCGACGTTCCTATGTATACCAATACGGTGATGGCCGAGATGTATGGGCGCGAGGCCCCGCTCGTGAAGCGCAAACCCGATATCCTCCTCCAGGAGGGCGACCGTATTACCTTCGGTACGCTCACGCTCGAGGTGCTGCACACGCCGGGCCACACTCCGGGCGGCGTGAGCCTGGTAAGCCGCCCCTATTGCGTCTTTACGGGCGATACCCTCTTCCGCCGCGGCATCGGACGTACCGACTTCCCCGGCGGCGATTATCGCCAGATCGAAACATCTATTCTCAAGAAGCTGTATACGCTCGATGATGATCTGACGGTATTTTCCGGTCACGGCGATCCAACCACTATCATTGAAGAGAAGTATGAAAATCCATTCGTAAGCGTAGAGGAGTAGTTCTGTGTCTATTATATGCGTTATCGGCACCGGCTATGTCGGCTTAGTCACCGGCACCTGCCTGGCCGATATGGGTAATCAGGTTACGTGCGTTGATATCGTTCCAGAAAAAATTGAGAGCCTTCGTCAGAGTATCCTCCCCATCTATGAGCCAGGCCTGGAGGAACTGGTCGAGCGCAACGTCCACGCAGGTCGCCTGTGCTTCACGACGAGCTATACTGAGGGACTGGATAATTGCGAGTTTATCTTCATCTCGGTCAATACTCCTACCAGCGCCAATCAGGGCGGCGCTGATATGCGTTACGTCGAGAGTGCGGCGCGCAGCATTGCGCAGGAACTCGACCATTATGCCATTATTATTAATAAGAGTACAGTCCCGGTCGGCAGCGGCGATGTGGTCTCGCGCGTGATCAGTCAGCATCTCGCGCGCCCGGACCTGCGCTTCTCGGTGGTCTCCAATCCGGAGTTCCTGCGCGAAGGCTCGGCAGTGCTGGATTTCCAGCATCCCGACCGCGTGGTGCTCGGCTCGTCCGAGCCGGAGGCCGCGAGTACCGTCGCACGCCTCTACCTGCCTCTGCGCGCACCTATCGTGATCACCGATCTCTATACGGCGGAGATGATTAAGTACGCGTCCAACGCGTTTCTGGCGACGAAGATCTCTTTCATCAATGAGATCGCGCAGATCTGTGAGCGCCTGGGAGCCGATGTGAAGGAGGTCGCGGTGGGCATGGGCTATGATAAGCGCATCGGTCGCGCCTTTCTGGATGCCGGTCTGGGCTATGGTGGGAGTTGTTTTGAGGCAGATGAGACGGTCTTTACGCTCAATAGCCCCAATGTGGCGACGGAACGCTTCGATACGCTGTTCGCTAAAAATGGCGAGCCGTTCCAGGGCGACGTGGTGGAGCTTGTCCAGCCGTGCGATAAACGTGTGCTTGCCTTCGATCTGGAGCAGGGCCGACCCATCCTCGCCGCTGTAAAGGCGATCACCCGGCGTCCCTTTAAGGGCACGATGGTGAATATCACTACGACCATGGGACGTGCGTTGCGCGTTACCGCCGATCACCCGGTCGTTCTATACAAGGATCAGCAGTTCTCGATCTTGCCAGCCGCTGCGGTGGTCCCCGGTGATCAGCTCATGGCCCTATGCGAGCTTCCCACTGTCGAGCAGGCCACGAGCCTTAATCTGATTGGGCTACTCCAGGATAGCGATCTGGAGGCCGATGTTTATGTGACGCCGCTCGATAATTCGTTTCGCGAGCAATACGAACGGTTCGCGTCCTTCATCCCGCTCACGATGCTCAGATACCCGAACGAGATCAAGCGCCACAACCGTATGTCGCTGCGCCTGTTCCGCTACCTGACCTCGTTGCAGGTGCTCGACGTTCCCGCCGAGAAGTTGAGGCTGTATACGGCGAAGGGCGCGGCCACCATGATCAACGCGGTGCTCCCGATCGATGCGGACCTGCTGCGCCTGTGCGGCTACTTCCTTGCCGAGGGCTATATCTCGCAAGATAAGGGGCATGCCGATGCGGTAAGGCAGCGCGTGGGCATCTGCTTCCACGAGCAGGAGATCGCGTACACTGCGGATGTGCAGCGCATTCTGAACTGCTGGGGCCTCAAATTCATTGAACGCCGCGGCACTAACGCCTTGACGACGATCGTCTCCTCGCGCATCTTCGCATGGCTGCTGCGTGATATCCTGCGCTGCGGCACGCATTCGGAAGATAAAGCCCTGCCGCGCCTGGCCTTCAATGTACCATCCGAGCTGCGCATGGAGCTGATTCGTGGCGCGTTCAGCGGCGATGGAGCTGTTACGACCGTACAGCAGGGCCAGAACCTGATGCTAGAATACGCGACGGTCAGCAAGGGACTGGCGGATGGCATGACGCTGCTGCTGCAAACGCTTGGCATCATCCCTTCTATCCGCAAGCGGTGGATGAACAAATCGACACAGGTAGCGTACATTCTGCGAGTAAGCGGCTACGAACAGATACTCACACTCAAGAATGCCTTCGGCGATAAGCGTCTCGCGCAGATCGAGCGCATACTGGCAGGCTACCAGCGCCACATCCAGCCGCACGGCTACGAACGACATGGAGCCTTCGCCACGCTTGCCGTCCGCGCAGTGGAGCATACGGACGTTGAAACGACGGTCTATAGCATGGAGACCAGCACGGGCACACTGATCGCGGCTTCCGGTCTGATCAGCCATAACTGCTTTCCCAAAGACGTGCGCGCCCTGTCTCACATGGCCGACGAGGCGGGCCTGCACCCCCAGTTGCTGCGCGCCGTCATGGATATCAACCACGATCAACGCCGCCTGATCGTAACCAAGGTGACAAATATCCTCGGCTCGTTGCGCAACTGCACGGTCGGTGTGCTTGGCCTCGCCTTCAAGCCCAACACCGACGATATGCGTGAAGCTCCCTCGATCGATATTATCCGCTGGATCACGGCTCAGGGCGCGACGATCCGCGTGTACGATCCCGTTGCGACCGAAACCGGTCGCGAGGCGTTGATACGCGACGGCGTACACATGGATATGGTCAAGTTCTGCGAGAGTCCATACGAGGTCGCACAGGGAGCCGACGCCCTTATTATCGTGACCGAATGGAACGAGTTCAAGTCGCTGAACATGCAGATGATCCGCAGCGCCATGCGCCGCCCGGTGCTGATCGACGGACGCAACATCTACGAGGGGGCAGAGATCGAGCGCCAGGGCTTCATCTATCGCGGCGTCGGTCGCAGCACCACTCCCGCGCCTTCGGTTCTCCCCGCCGGCGATACGACGAGTATCCCCACCAGGCAGCACACGCTCGGTCTGGGCGAGGGCAAATAGATCACGCATAAAACAGGTAACTCTTCAGGACTCATTAGCGCCAGAGGCGCTTCACAAGCGGTTTGGTACGGTGGGCGGGGAGGCGGCCCAGGCTGCCTCCCCGCCCATCACAGCAGGAATCGTGCGAGCCGCGTCGCGCGCGGAGCCACGAGGGGTCAGGAAAGGGGGCACTGAAGAGACGCTCATGGAGGGGGCGACGCCACCCGATATGAAAACGGTCGTTTTCAGAAGAGTTCCTAAAACAGGAATAGACGAGGATAAATAGTAGATATGCGAGCACTACTCCAGCGCGTCACCCACGCCAGCGTCACCGTCGACAAGCACATCACCGGCCAGATCGATCATGGCCTTCTGATCTTGCTAGGTGTGGGGCAGAACGATAGCGAGGCCCAGGTCAAACCCCTGGTGGACAAAATTGTTCATCTGCGCATCTTTGGCGACGACGAAGGCAAGATGAACCGTTCCCTCCTCGACATCAACGGCGCGGCCCTCGTTGTCTCCCAGTTCACCCTCTACGCCGATACGCGCAAGGGACGCCGTCCCAGCTTCACCAACGCAGCTCCTCCCGCCATCGCCGAGCCCCTGGTCGAACGCTTCAAAGAAGCCATCTCCTCTTACGGCATTCAGGTAGCGGGCGGCATCTTCGGTGCCCATATGCAGGTCAGCCTGCTCAACGATGGTCCCGTGACGATCTGGCTCGATAGTGAGGAAATGTAATCCTACCATAGAGGAAACCGCTTTCAGCTCAGAAGCTCGCTTTGTTTCTGACAGGTGAGAATACTGGTGGCGGAATTTCTGCCGCAATGGAGTCTAGAGCGCTTGCACCCGGTCCTGATCACCCGGGTGCCCATCGAGCCTGTTTGTCATGCCATCATCAATGTTGTCGTCCTCATTGATCAGGTTAGCGGACGGAATTACACTGGTTGCCGTAGTTTCCCGAAGTAACAAACGTTCGGAGGAACCAGGAGAAGCGAAAACTATGCTCTCCACGCCAGGCTAACTTTGCGCGCCAGGAATGAAGAGCAAACCGCTTGGATTGCTAAAGCCAATAGCAACTGGCGAGACGTTGCCAGTGCTCAGATTAAGCGTGCCGAACACTCCGGCAACGCCCGCATTACTCGCCGTCTCAGTATACGCCGTGCCAGGGGTGAAGGTCGCCTGCACCCAATAGCTCGCATTCCTGGCACTGTCAACCACCAGGAAACGACCGCGGGCGGATGTCGCCCACACGAGTTGATCGAGCTCACTGCCTGTTGAAAGACGAGAGACCTTTTGTCCCGCTGTTGCGGGTTGCGCGATGAAGACGGCTTCCGCGCGAGCCTGGTTCAACAGCACGAGATCTCCTTTGGTATCGGTCGAGAGCGCCTCCGGGTCAGTTTCGTTGAGACTGCCCAGGGAGTTGTTGTCTCCAGAGGTTATGTCGATCGCCTGCGCATTGCCCGGCAGAACCGCGGTCAGCATCACCTGCCCACTGCTGAGTGAGATCTTGTCCACCGCCGGGAAGACATTCACCCCGCTGTTATTGAGGGCGGGATTTGAGGCTGAGATGAAGGCCATTCCATTGATGAAGCTAAGACCTTCATAGCCACCGCCATGGGGAGTTTTCGGGAAGGTATAGTTAGAGGCCGTTCCACTTGTCGGATCGATGATCTCCAACTCCGGATTAGCAGCGCTATTGGCGATGATCCAGAGCAGGTGGCTCGTGGGGTCCACATCCAGGCTTTCACTCTGGCCAGGTACGCTAAAGGTTTTGACCACCTTGCCATCCATCGTATACTCCACAATGGTGCTGGTATTGGGACGGCTCCCGTCAGCCGCAGTGTTGTTCTGGTAGCCGATGAAGACGTGACCATTGTCCACTGCGGCTGAGGCGGGTTGGTAGTAGGACGCAGTGCTCGAGGCAAACAAGGAGATCTGATAGCCGTTGAGGGACGCAATCCCAGGTACGCCAGACGCGTGGGCGGTGGATGTGGAGGAAGCGGTGGACATGGATAAACATGCCGCCAGGAGGACCAGGGGCAAGACCACCGCAGGACAAAAATGCGAGATCTTGAAGGTGCGCTTCATGAGATCAGTGGGTAGTTTCATGATGGAAATTATCCTCTACTTTTCTGAAACATATTCACAAATGAAGAGAGCCTAGGCTCTGATCCCTACTCGTAACTAGTGGCCTACAAAACAGAAGCTAGATGAGAAGCGCTTTCGACTCAAACTGTCTGCTCTTCTCAGCGGGCCTATAAAGCCACCCGCTTGATTTATGAAGAGGTGTCAGAATGAGCTCTATTGAAATTTAACGATACTCCCACCTCAATGGATACATCTTTTTTGACAAGATAATCTCCTTGAGGCCGTGCAATCTTCACCCCTTAAAATTTGATTCTTCCATCGTCTACAAGATAGTCACAACCCAACATTTCTAGAAGTTACCCATCTGTGTATCCATTCAGACACTCTCGCCGCCTGCGGCGGCTCACCGGTGTTGATATGGGTGGCGGGGGTTGCGGCCCCGGGCCGCAACCCCCGCCACCCATATCAACACCCTTGTGAAGCGCCTTTGGCGCTGATGAGTCCGGAAAAAGGGACCTGAAGAGTTACTAAATTTTTATGATCTATAAACTTCTATTGAGTAAAAGGGAATAAATCTTATGGAAGTGCAAATCATCACTGACCGTGAACAGTGGAATAGCTTCCTGATGCAACAACATAATGGTCATCTTCTACAGTCCTATGAATGGGGCGAACTTACCGAGAGCCTTGACAATACCGTTATCCGTCTTGGCGCATTTGAGCATGGCAGATTGGTCGGGACGATGATGCTTTCCATCGCGGCTGCACCGCTGCCCGCATCGTTTCCATTCCCACGTCCCAGATGGATCTACTGCTGCCGTGGACCAAACATCGAGCCGGGCCATGAAGCAGCGCTTAGCGCCTTGCTTGACAGAGTACATAGCATCGCCCGGCAGGAAAAGGCCATCATGCTGCGCCTTGAGCCAAACATTACTGAAGTGGAAGATAAGCAGGAGGGGTGGAGCGATAAGTTTCAGCAACTGGGCTTCCTGGCAAATCCCTTCTCTATACACGGCAGAAGAAACTGGGTACTGGACATTCGGCTCGATTCAAGCGAGCTCTTCCAGCATTTCAATAAAAAATGGCGCCAGAACATTCGCCAGGCAGAGAAGCGCGGCGTGACCGTACGCATAGGCACCAGCGAGTCCGATTTCGATGCTTTCTATAAGCTGTTATACTCGACGAGTGTTCAGCAGCGCTTCTTTATTCATCCCAGGTCTTACTATACGCGAATTTTTCACACTTTTATTGATAGCGGCGCTGGAGCGCTCCTGATCGCTGAACATAATCAGTGCATCATTGGCGTAAATATGATTATCCGCTTCGGTGCGCGCTGCTGGGATATGTATAGCGCGAGCCTGGATAAAAAGTTAGCGCTCAACGAATCTTACCTCCTCCAACTGCGCTGCTTCGAATGGGCTAAAACGCAGGGGTGCACACATTTCGACTTCCGCACGATCCCCGAGGTTTTGGATCCAGGCGAGGAGATGTGGGGAATCTACGAGTTCAAGAAAGGCTTTGGGGGATATTCAGATTTAGTTCTACCAACGCAGGATTACGTCTACCGGCCCGTGCTTTATAAAGGCTGGGAGCTGATGGTAAAACATCGCAGAACGCAGCGAAAATTGCAGCATCAGCGCCTTATACAGGCGAAGAAAGCTGCATAAATATCCAGCTCTTCCGCGCTTTACGTGATTCGTAGGGGTGAAGTGACGCGAGAAAGGGTATGATAGTGAGCTTTGCGTGATGCTCCTGAAAAAGGACACCAGATGATACGCAATGGTACCACCTGCTTCGTATTCTCAAATGAGCATAAAAATGAGAAATGATTGTGCTCCTTCCAAAACAATCACAGTTGTGTTGAACTACCACCGTGATATACTAATTCACGGAAGCCTTTTCACTGTAGCTGAGATGGATAAGATATGCTTGCCCTCAACGACAACACAGAAAGGAGCGCAACCGATGTCACTTGAACAGAACAAAGCGGTACTAAACCATCTCGTAGAGTTCATTAACACAGGCAACACAGCAATCGTCGATGAAGTGGTAGCCCCAGACTTTGTCGAACGCGTACCCCTGCCTGGTCAACAGCAAGGCCGAGAAGGGCTCAAAGACGTGATCGTCATGATCCGCCGTGCTTTCCCCGATCTGGAGTGGAAGACGGAGGAAATGGTGGCCGAAGGGGATAGCGTTGCCAGCCGCTTTACCTGGCACGGTACCCATCGCGGAGAATTCCTGGGTATTCCTCCGACCGGTAAGCAGATCACCGTCTCGGGCATGGTCTTTGATTACGTCGTCGAGGGAAAACTCGTAGAGAGCCAGATCCTCATGGACACCTTGAGCATGCTGCAACAATTGGGCGTTGTTCCGCCGCCAGGATAGATCCGTTAATACCTTCTCCATCCTTCTTCGGGTAGGAGACCAGGAACCCGGTAGTGAAAAGACGCTCCCAGAACCGGGAGCGCCTTTTTCCAGTAAATGACTCAGGTTCACTATTTTACGCCAATGCGCGCACCCTGGGCTGGTAGCGCGTCTGTGTAACCAGGACGAGCAGGATGACGGCAACGCCTGAGATGATATGTGGCAGCCAGACGTTCGGCGCCTTGTTGATGAAACCGAACAGGAACGGCGAGGCGATAAGGAAGGCACACGCCACGAAGTCGAATACCAGGTGCAGCACCATGGGGATAAATTTCACGCCTGGTATGCCCAGTTCATAGTTCGTCAACAGGCTGTAGATGATGAGGCCAACACCCAGAACCATGGGAACGATCACAGCCGCTCCGCCTACGCTGTAGAAACCAAAGATGAACGGAGCAGCCAGTAAGGCGATGCCCCCAATGTAGTCAAAGTACGCATGTACTCCTGTTGGCACAAAACGAATGCTGTTCATAATGATCCTCTCTGCTGGAAAATCCAACATATAATGAATAGACGTGTTATCTTTTTTGTTCAGACATAAGGTAAAGCGCTTTTTTTATGACTGTCGCTTATATGTACGGAGAATGGTAGTCGTTGGATTACTCTTTCTGGTCCAGCTTATCGCAATAATCATGTCTTCTTCCGCTCATACAGCAAAAAGGTGTGAGGAATGGTATTCTTCTCATCGAGTACGCCCTCGCGAGAGGAGACCAGCGTAAAATCATCGTGATTCCATGCAGGAAAGAAGGTATCGCCCTCGACATCAAGCGTCAACTCCGTGATGTACAGGCGCCCGGCGACCTCCAGAAATTGTCTGTAAAGGGTCTCGCCGCCAATAATGAAGATGTCGCCGAGCGCTAACACATCTTCCTTGCTGTGCACCACTTCAAAGCCCGGCAGATCGATCTTGTCGCGATGCGTGAGTACAATATTTCTTCTCTGCGGCAATGGACGCCCGATCGACGCGCACGTCATGCGCCCCATCACGACGGTATGCCCACTCGTGACCCGCTTGAAGTACTGCCGGTCATCCGGCAGATGCCAGGGGATTCTTCCCTCGCGTCCAATCACGCGACCATTGGCGTAGGCAACAATAATGCTGATCATTCTATTTGACACCCTTTCGACTGAAGTCTATACTACCAGTAATGAACAAATCAGAGAGATGATGCAAAGGTAGCCAACATGCCAGCGCATTCCTCTCTCTTTCTTTTGTTACGTAGAAAGGGTCAGTTGCAATGCTCGTCGACAGCCATGCACATATCGATACATCCCGTTTCGACGCTGACCGCGAAGCCACGATTCAGGCCGCGCTCGCCGGTGGCGTGACGCGCATCGTTGATCCCGGCACGGACCTGCCTTCCAGTCGAGCGGCCCTCGCCCTGGCAAAGGAGCATCCAGGTACGATCTTCGCCGGCGTCGGCGTCCATCCGCACGACGCCACGACTTACAATGAGGAGGTCGGCGCACACCTGCGCGAGATGGCACATGAGCCGGAGGTTGTGGCGATCGGTGAGTTCGGTCTCGACTACTACCGCATGCTCTCGCCCCGCGACGTGCAGCGCGCCGTCTTCTGCGCTCACCTCGCGCTCGCTCGCGAATGCAACCTGCCTTGCATCATTCACGTGCGCGACTCTCACGACGATGTGATCGAGCTACTGCGCGCCCACGGACAGGGCCTGCGCGGCGTCTTCCATTGCTTCTCCGGCAATGTTGCGCAAGCTGAAGAATGCCTGACCTTTGCAGGATTTATGCTCTCTTTCGCCGGACCGCTGACGAAACAGGGCAACGCGCTGCCAGAGGTGGCGCGTATGGCTCCCCTCGATCGCGTCCTGGTCGAGACGGACAGCCCCTACCTGATCCCCAAACCAGTTCATGCTCGCCGCAATGAGCCGCTTTTCGTCAGATATACCGCCGAGAAGCTGGCGCAGATCCGCGATATGACCCTGGAGGAGATCGCCCACATCACCACAACAAACGCCGTCAGTTTGTTTGGTCTAGGAGAATTTGAATGAAGCTGTTTAATACCCTGACACAATCTCTCGAACCCTTCACTCCACTCTCAGATACCGTTCGTATCTACGTCTGTGGTGTGACGCCCTACGATACCACCCATCTGGGGCACGCCTTTACCTACGTTTCGTTCGATGCTCTGATCCGCTATCTGGAGTACAGCGGCTATAAGGTGAAATATGTACAAAATGTGACCGATATCGACGATGATGTTCTGCGCAAGGCGCGCGAGGTCGGCCTGGCCTGGGACGAGCTGGGTCGCCGCGAAACCGAACGCTTCCTGCGCGATATGGACACGCTCCACGTACGCCGTCCCGATGTCTATTCGAAGGCGACTGAGGAGATCCCCTGGATCATCAAGCTCGCCCAGGGATTGATCGAGAGCGGCTTCGCCTATGTGAGCGAGGGCTGCGTCTTCTACGAAGTCAAGAGGGACCCCAGTTTCGGCGCACTCGCCCACGCCATCGGCCTGAACGACTACCAGTCCATGCTCAATATCGCCAACGAGCGCGGCAACTTTCCCGAAGATAAGCGCAAGAAAGACCCGCTGGACTTCGTGCTCTGGCAGGCCCAGGCTCCCGGCGAACCGTCGTGGCCCAGTCCGTGGGGTCCCGGTCGCCCCGGCTGGCACATCGAATGCAGCTCCATGGCGATCCACTACCTCGGCGAGCAGATCGATATTCATGGTGGCGGCGCCGATCTGGCCTTTCCGCACCATACCTGCGAGATCGCTCAGTCCGAACACTACACTGGCAAGGCCCCTTTCGTGCGCTACTGGATGCACACCGGCATGCTCTACCAGGATGGTGAGAAGATGAGCAAGTCCCTCGGCAACCTGACCCTCGTTGGCGACCTGCTCAAATCCTACTCGCCCGATACCATCCGCGTTGCCTTGCTGAGCCACCACTACCGCCATCCCTGGGAATGCTTCAGGGAAGACATGCAATCCGCTGCCCTGGCAGTCGAGCTCTTTCAGCGCGTGCGTACCCTCGTCGGCAGAGATCTTCATGGCGAGGATTCCATGCTTCACGACCGCTTCAAGGTCGCCATGGACGGTGATCTCGACACACCCGGGGCCCTCCTGCTGCTGCGCGAGGCCGCCGAAAAAGCTATCGCTACCAGCGACGTCAATATCGGATCTGAGGTCCTGCGCCTGGCTCGCGTGCTTGGACTGTGTGTGTGACGTAATCACGGGTAGGCGTCAATTTTTTGCATCTCCCATCATCGTCGTAGGGGCCTGCCTTGCGCGGACCCTTCCCGCCTTCGTAACCCGGCCTGGGTGATGGGCTCCCAGGGCCCGCGCAAGGCAGGCCCCTACTCCTCGATCTGTCGATAACTCCGCTCAGGATCACGCCTTCTTTGTCGTACCCTGAGTATCTTTCTACCGATGAGCGCGCCGATTATGCTACCAGCTAAACAGACAACCATACCGCCATCATAGACAAGCTGACGGTAGTGGCATAAGTGAGAAGGAGATGGTAGACTGGGAGAGAGCCAACTCCAAATGAACATGAGGAGTCTTCAATGGTCACGATCACCCTTCATTTACCGCGCTGTGATCTTGCCGTTCTCTATCTACCATATGTGATGGCAATGTGACATCTTCAGGCAACTCGTGATGTTTTTGAGATAGGCGCGGAGTATGTTTTTCACAAATCTTTTAGAGAACTCGTTAAACACTTCCAGTTCCAGGAGGAAAGACGATGACTCAGATACCAAGAACATCCCCTCGCACTCAGGGGAACACGCAACATCCATCATTGGCTTTCTTTTGCGTAGAAGTCTTCGCAGGTCTGTTCTTGTGTTTTGCATTCGTCTGGGGCGTCTGCTTCGCCCTTATCAACGTTTTTGGAAGGCATGCGACACCGCCAGTTGCATATGCAGCAGCGCTCAAGCACGTGCAGTTGAACCTGAGTATCGTCATCAATCAACCGGGAATGCAGAAGGATTGGCCCGGCTATTCGCCATCCAACCTGGTTGTGCCGGCCAATAGCATTGTGACGGTTACTCTGCGCGACTATGATCTGGGTGATACCCCGCTGCCAAACAATTCGCCCTTCACCAAGGTGCAGGGGGCGCTAGGTGGCGTAGCCTTTGCTGATGGGAAGGCCTATTCTGCCCTGGCACCAGAGAAAGTGGCCCATACCTTCACCATTCCACAGCTCAACATTAATGTGCCACTGCCGGGCGATGGAGCCAAAGGTGCGAGCTATGATACCATCACCTTCACCTTGCGCACCAGAGCGGCTGGCTCCTACTATTTCCAGTGTTTTGATCCCTGCGGGACGGGTGCAAGTGGATGGGAAGGTCCGATGGTGACCAGGGGATACATGCGCGGAAGCTTTACCGTTCAGGGATGATGGGGACTGGGAACGCATGCCTTGTCTGGTCAAAACACGAGGCATGCTTCCTCGCATCAGGGAAAGGGAGAAGCGATCATGTTTGCTACAGGTAGGACCACGATGCCTCTAGGACAAGCTAGACAACTACAGAGGCCTCTGGCCTTCCTCGTGCTGGCGTTGTTCGCTCTCAGCCCTCTGCTCGTGCTCTTGAGCGGTTGTGGTACCCCAGGTACCAGTAATAGCGCTGTGGCTGCACCCGTGGCTCAGGCTCAGTCTGTGCGACAGGGGCAGGTGCACCTTGCTCCGGCACCCACCATCTCCATGGCCGTGCGGACCGCGCAGAGGCATCTCTATCTCTTTTCACAGTCTAACGTCGGCCTGATGCAGCTCGCAGTGGATGCGCAAGGCAATGTCTGTGTTGGCGAGATGCATGCCAACCGCCTCGGTTGCCTCAACGCGCGGACAGGAGTCGTCACCAGTTGGCCCCCTCCTGATGCACAGTATGGCATCATGACAACGACCATCGACGCCCAAGGGAACGCCTGGTTCGCTGAGCAGAACGCCAACTACATCGGGCACTTTGATACGAGGCAGCAGACCTTTCGCATCTTCCCGCTCGGTACGTGGAAGGGCAGCCCTCTGGGACCACAAGATCTGCAATTCGACGGCAGGAGCTTTCTCTGGTTTACAGCAGCAGAGGGCGGGGCGATTGGCCGGCTTGATCCTAGGACTGGTGCCATCCGCCTCTGGCCTGTCCCTTCCTCTCCGTCTACGTTGATGCTCACGCCCACTGAACGGGTCTGGTTTGGGGCAGAGGGCGCGATTGGCTCCCTGGACCCGCTGACGGGCCAGATCATCCTCTATGCTCTGCCCAATCCGCAGGTCCAGGTCTTCTCGATGGCAACTGACAGCACAGGGCACCTCTGGTTTACCGAAGTGTTACCCGGCAAGCTTGCCATGTTTGATCCGACAACTAGCACCTTGACCGAACTATCCGTGCCAACGCTCTCAGGAGAAAGTCCGCCCGCCCTGTACGCACTGGTCATTGACCACCAGCAGAAGATCTGGTTCGTGGACGTCGGTGCCAACATGCTGCTACGCTATGCACCGGCGAAGCATTCCCTCACGTTCTTCCAGCTCTCTCTGCCCACTAGTGCTCCCTTCGGCTTGACACTCGACCCTGCTGGCAAGCTATGGTTTACTGCCGGTGGTTCGTCAGCTAACTATATCGGGGAGATGGCCCCCTAGTGCACAGAGACTCACTGCAGGAAAAACGTTCTGAGAGAGCTTGACGAAAAAGAGGAACAGCGAAAATTCCTCTCATCTGAGGCTCATTCACGTCATTTTGCCAGGGAAGAGAGGGATTTCGTGTTCTTCAAAGCTCATCACTTTACTTTTTCAACAGGCTGGATCGTTGATCATACTGGAAAGGGCTCCATAAAAAAAGAAGCAGGGGGCTCGATACTTCCATAATCCTGGTCCTGTGGATCCACATTGGAGACAGCAGCCGCACATCCGGGTTCGTATCGTCTTGGGTGCTTGTGCCTTGATTGTGGGAGTCGTCGGCGTTTTCTTTGCCACGCATTAAAGGGGTGAAGGAGCAGACGCTTTGTTTTCAATCTCTCGCCTTTGGCATCAGCGGGCTTACGTATGAGCCACGATTTGTTTTCAGAGCATTGCTATAAATCGCCTCAAAGCGCACTTCTTGAGGGCTGGTTACTGTCAAATAGACTGTCAGGAGGGGGTTTACACGGAAACGGCGCCCTGTGAACCCGCTTTTCTCCTGGATGAGAGAGGAAGAAAAAGTCGTTGTGCTGCTGACATACTGCTGTCACTCGCCCCGGCTATACTATCTACAAAGAACCGGATAATGAAATTATCGCACAGCACCAGGAGGAACCCATGCTTATGACAACCCTCACGACTACGACGGGCACGCTGACGCCGCGCGCCCCCTACGACTTCATCAAGACGCTGGCCTTCATCGGCGACTTCACGCCAACCGAGGGCGAACAGACGCTGGCGCCCGATTCCGTAACTAAAGCTATTACGGAGAACGGTCAAGCCGTGGCCTTCGAGCTGCGCAGTTCAGGCACGACAGCAGAGCCTCGCATCTCCTATACCCTTTTCTCGGAGCATCCCCTCTCCGAAGCGGATCAGAGGGCGGTCGCCGAACGCATTCGCTTCTTTCTCAGCATGGATGACGATCTGCAGCCCTTCTACGAGATCGGGCGCGCGGACTCCCACTTCGCCCCAATCATCGAACGTTTCTATGGTCTGCACCAGCCGAAGTTCCTCACACCGTTCGAGATCGCCTGCTGGTCGATTCTTACGCAGCGGCAACCGATCGCTATCGCGCACCGCGTCAAGATGGCCCTGGTGCGGCGCTGGGGAACCCGCATCACGCTACCGAATGGTACGACATATTGGGCCTTTCCCGAACCCGCGCAACTGGCAACGGTCACGCCGGACGAGCTGGCACAGGTTGTACGCAACGAACGCAAAGTCGCTTACCTGCTTGCGGTGATCAAGTTTTTCAGCGAGGTGGACGAACAGTTTCTACGAGATGGGGATTATGAAGAGGTTTCTACGAGCATCAAGGGCATCAAGGGCATCGGCGAATGGTCTTCTCACTTCATTCTCGTGCGTGGTCTTGGACGCATGGAGCGCGTTTCAGCGACCGATAAAGAACTGAGCAAGGCGGCTGCCAGCATCTACAATCAAGGTCGAACGCTTCCCACCGCCGAAATTCAGCGGATCATCGACCACTACGGCCTGACTCAGGGCTACTGGGCCTTCTACACACGCGTTGGCACGATCAGTAGTTCATTTATGGCAACTATGTAACAACCCGCACGAGATATCCCGGTATCTATGTAGTAGGGATGGGGCTTGCCCCCTTCCGGCTCGGGGAGCCGGATGGTTCTCTCACAGACTAATTTCAGAAGGGGATTTTTTGGGTAGGGACCAGCTTCCAGCGCGTCCGGATTTATCATATTCCTATACGTTCCATACAAATAAACATTTATTATATATGAATACACGTAAATATGCATTTCAGGGGAGGGAATCGATAAATCGCGGACGCGCTGGAAGCTGGTCCCTACCCAGATCATACATGCATTCGAACACGACCGTTTCCTGGCGGTGTCGTTCCCCCCATGCCGGTCCTCTGAAATGGGTCGGTGAGAGATTTGGAGACCCTGGGAGCCGCAAATAAGCTCAGGGGAGCCGGAAGGGGGCAAGTCCCTTCCCTACCAGACTCGCGCATTCCCATATACCAGAAAGTACCCACCTTCCCGAAACACACGCCGGGCTACGTTGATTTCTTCTAGACAGATAATTCTTGCAACTAATACGACCAGATTTATTTATCAGGGAGGCTCCACTTATGTTTTCGGCGCGTATCTCTATACAACGCCCGCTTGCCTTTATCATTCTTTGTCTGACATGCATTCTGCTGATC
>DAOTTD010000136.1:0-18337 GCA_034438015.1 Ktedonobacteraceae bacterium
TACTGCCGTTGCCAATGACGTGCGACTGCGAACATTGCGGATTGGGACAGTTTGGTAGGGCTGATGGGACTGTCATGATAGTCCTCCTGATCGGTATTGTACCACTTCTCTCAAGAGTCACTACCCAAACTTCGCTATTGGTCAAGTATATGGTCTGACACAAACAGGCCAGCCTGCCACCTGCCAAACAATGTTGATTCAATGATACTGGGCATGACAAGCTGCCTGTTCGAAGGCTTTGCCAAAGCCTGCTACGGTCGCGAAACGTTACGCCGGGTCTTTCGTAAGCGTAGACCTGATTAACCCTGTGTGGTCGCTCGGCTTTCAATATATTGGGCCTGGCGTAATTGCGCCGATTGTTGGTTGCTCGGTCGCGGCCTGGGAAGGCCGTTTCTGGCAGCCGCCTCTCTAGCGCCTATCTGCGAACGCGGTGTCCCGACTGGGTAAGGACGCGAATGGCGTGCTCTACCTCGCCTTCTTTGATAAGCAGGTGATCGGTTTCGTAGGTCGCGATGGCCAGGACGCTGATGTTGGACTCGGCGAGTGGGATGGCCAGGGAGACATGGATGCCTGCCGCCGAAAAATCGAAGCGGCCTTCTACCCTTAAGCAGCGCCAGCCGCGTTCGGCCTTCGTGCCTTCCAGGGGCACGTTCTCCTCAAGGCATATCACCGAGAGCTCGCTCTTTGTACGCGTAAGAGAGATAAAATCGTCACCTATAAGCGCCCAGGGGGGAATATGCCCGTTCGGATCAAGGCGACACACGGCGTATTTCTGTGGCAAAAGTACCAGCGTCAGTTTCTGCATGAGTCTTCTTTGCTCCTTTGCTCATGAGAATATCTCAGTTATGTGAACAAGAAGAACTTCCCCTTCACGTGAATGAAATGGTTGCGGGACTGTTTACGCTGCGGCGATGCACGTAGACGAACAGAGTTGATCCAGCACGACCATAGATATGTCGTTTGAATAGAAGAACTGGATGAAACTTCTTGTACATTCATTGTAACATATTCGTTCGCGTTGTAGGGAGGCAGATCGCATCAGTTTGTCCATTCGTGTGTGGTGGTAGTGATGAGAAGTGGAACCGCCGTGATCTGTCCGTGATTTCGCCCGGGTATGCTTACATCTGTAAATCTTTAGAAGTCCGTCGATCCACTAACAGTCCATTCTGTATCAACAGCGGGAGGATATCATGGATAACCAGAGAAGTCGCCACATGCTGTACAAGGTCGGTTTTAATGAGGAGCAAGTAGAGAGCCTGCGCAAACTGAGCGCGGCGTATGCGGCAAAGGAGATCTATATCACTCCTGCTGATCAGCGGCGCATGGAGTTTGTGCGCTGGCTTGTGAGTACCGGACGGCTCAGTGAGACGGTGAGTGTGAAGTAGAGGCGCGCCGGTCATGTCTCTACCGGCGCCTCTCGATCCACGTGGTGATGATGCGGCGCGCGAGGCTCTGTGGCGGTGGAAGCTCTGGCAGCGCGTCGGTGGTGAACCAGCGCGCGTCGTCCAGTTCTCGCTGGTCGACGCGCACCTCGCCTCTCAAATAGCGCGCGGCATAGCCGACCATGAGTTGGTGCGGAAACGGCCAGGGCTGGCTCCCGATATATTCGATATCGGTGACCTCCAGTCCCACCTCTTCGTAAATCTCTCTCTGTACGCATCCTTCTAGCGCCTCGCCCGGTTCGACAAAGCCAGCGATGCAGCTATAGCGGCTGCCCCAGCCCGGTTTATGCGTGAGCAGCATGCGCTCTCTATCATGGATCAGAACGAGGATCGCCGGCGTGACGGGTGGGTAGCGTGAATAGCCGCAACGAGGGCAGACGCGCCCCCATGTCCCTGGCATGGCCTCGGTGAGGTCGCCACTCCTCGGGCAATAGCGGCTGCCGTGCTGCCATTCGATAATCTGAGTCGCGTAACCGATCAGTCCTAGCGATTGCTCGTCGATGCGCCCGAAGAGTCCGCGCATCGTCATGTCTTGCCAGCCGGCGGACAAGACAAACTCCGGCGCTACCTCGCAGGCAAGGCACGCCTGCCCATTCAACGTTCCCAGGTAGAAGACCGCCACTGGTTGTAACTGCGCGCGTATCTCCTCGTTGCCCTCAATGAGCGTGTAGCCGGCATCGGCAGACCATACCAGTATGTGGTCGCCGCGAAAAGGCAGCCAGTAGGCCGGGCCAGGTGCGGGTTGAGCGGGAGGATAAGCGCGTGTGAATGTGAGCGTCATGGTCGATAATCTTTTCTCCAGTTGTAGGATAGCAACATGCTCTCATCGTACCATGTGGGCGCGTGCTGTGGCAATGTGAGGGGAATAACCCATGCACGATGCCACCGCCCTGTTCCCCTGCTGCAAACACTGGATAATCGCTATAATTCCTTGTGAGGTAAGGTCTGATATCTACGTAGTACATGTCAGCACGATAAACGTTGATGAATTGCTAAAGGGGAATCGAAGCTCTACATCTTCGCCTCTTGCATGGTGCCGGTTGAAGTTCCTCAAAAGCATTTCGGTGTCTTACGTTTTTACACGTAAGTGTCATCTTTTGTACCACATTTATACCTGAAGGAGGACTTGATGACCAGGAAACCTTATCGTACACTCATGACGGTATTTCCTTTCCTGTGGCTACTTGCTTTGCTGGTCAGCTCCTGCGGTCCCGCAGGCACTCCAACGTCAAGCAGCAGCAGCAGCAGCAACAGTGGTCAGCCCGTAAAGGGCGGGACCTGGACGGATGATCTCTATGAGGAGCCGGCTTCGCTCATCCCGAATGGTTCTTCAGAAACCTTTGCTACTCTGTTTGACCAGACGATCTGGGCACCATTATTCGTAGGTAAACCTGATGGCACGATCGCCACTGGAGTAGCGCAGGAAATCCCAACGACGGCAAATGGTGACATTTCATCTGACCTCAAAACATGGACTTTCAAGCTCAGGCCAGGATTGAAATGGTCCGATGGGCAAGCATATGATGCAAGGGATGTTGATTACACCTGGAAGTTGTGGAATAATCCCAACTTTGGCGCTTCGGTGACCACAGGCTACAATCTGATCAAGTCC
Organism: Ktedonobacteraceae bacterium; assembly: GCA_034438015.1. Taxonomy (GTDB): domain Bacteria; phylum Chloroflexota; class Ktedonobacteria; order Ktedonobacterales; family Ktedonobacteraceae; genus JACDAE01. Next base: position 3,055 of record DAOTTD010000136.1, read on the forward strand.
GCAACCGTCTCGCATGATAATCTGTGGATTACCTTCCATCTGTCTCAGCCATTCTCGCCATTTCTTGCATCATGGACTGATGGGGCATATGCGCCGCTGCCGGCGCACATCTTCAGCAGTATGAGCCCTGGTAATATCCTGAAATCCTCACAAAACCTGAACCCCACGGTCAGCAGCGGACCATTTACCGTAACCGAGAGCAAGCCCGGCAGCGAGTACGTCGTTTCGCGTAACCCGAACTACTACCAGGCCGCTCAAGGATTGCCATACCTGGACAAGATTGTCTTCCGTGTTGTTACCAACCAGGACACGATCCTCAAGGATGCTCAGTCGGGCGCTATTAACTCCGCATGGTTCCTTGATGTGACGAAGACAGGAACCTATCAGAAGCTGTCGAATTACAGCATAGTGAAATCCCCGGTGGCGACGAACTTCGAGGCGATCTACTTCAATTTGAAGAATCCAGTCTTGAAGGACGTAAATATTCGTAAAGCGATCTCTATGGCGATCAACCAGGCCACTCTTATCCAGGTCGCGCGTCATGGACAGGGGACACCGCTCTGCACCGATCATGCTAGCGGGTATAAACCTGGCTATCAGGCCGATGCTCCCTGTCCCAAATTTGATCCGAACGCGGCCAAAACGTTGCTGCAGAACGCCGGCTATACTCTAGGGTCCGATAACGTCTTCGCGAAAAACGGGAAGAAGCTGGAGTTCCAGTATTCCACCACCGCGAACAATGCCTGGCGCGCTGAAGACGAGGATATTCTCCAGCAGGAGTTGGGAGCTATAGGCATTAAGCTCAATATCACCAACTACCCTGCCAGCACGTTCTTCGGTACGTTCCTGCCGCAGGGGGTGGTCGGCAAGTACGATCTGTCAGAGTTTGAAGACTCCTTCGTCTATGACGCTGATGATTCCACGCTCGAGTCTTGCGCCCAGATCCCTTCGGCGGCCAATAACTATGGTGGACAGAACTACTCGTTCTACTGCAATCCCCAGTTGGACAAACTGTTCATTCAGGAGCAGTCTACAGTGGACTTTAACGCCCGGCAGCAGGCATTTAATCAGATCCACCAGATCTACCTGACAGACTTCCCGTTTGTCACGCTGTATGGAGTTGTTGATATCGCAGTTGCTAAAAATACGACCCACGACTACCAGATCGGTTCGATGGGCGCGTCTGAGACCGTGAACGTCTGGAACTGGTGGTGTACCGGCGGCAAGTGCTAGCCAGGCGCGGATAAGTCATGAGTTATCCCGGTATCTGTTCAGTAGGGATGGGGCTTGCCCCCATCCTGGTCCCCAGAATGCGGCTCCCGAGCCGGTTCCCGCTCCCCGTGCCGGATGGGGGCAAGCCCCATCCCTACTACTGCTGCCAGGAGCGGAACCTGAAGAGTTACCGGAATAACTCATGTAAGAAGCCTCTGAGGCGGTCTCGTAGTGAAACTTCTTCAGAGGCTTGCTCTTATCTGTGAGGATGGATATAATACTGAATTAGCTGTTTACCTTTTAAACCTCGCATATATCCGTTAGAGATTTGATGATGGAGGTCCTCGCATGGGAAGATATATCATCAGAAGGTTGCTACAAGCCATACCATTGCTGTTCCTGGTCTCCGTCGCTATGTTTGGATTGATCCATCTTCTACCAGGCGGCCCGGTTGGTGTGTTTCTGAACCCACGCCTGAGTGCGGCAGGACGCGCGGCAATTGAGCAACGCTTTGGCCTGGATCAGCCCCTACCTATACAATACCTCAAGTGGATATGGGGTGCCTTGCAGGGCGATTTTGGCTTCTCCTTTGTTACCAATCAGCCTGTGTTGACGGTGTTGGGCCAGCGCTTTCCCCCGACGCTAGAATTATTTACTACTGCTCTGGTGCTGGCGTTGATCCTGGCTATTTTACTGGGCACCATCTCCGCAATACGCCAGGGCACGGTAACCGACTATGTTGTAACGACGCTCTCCTATTTCGGTATCTCTATGCCGATCTTCTTTCTTGGCTTGCTGTTACAAGAGCTTTTCGGTATCGTGTTGCACTGGCTCCCCGTCTCTGGCATAGCGACGGCGGGCGTAACGTTTGATCCCTTCAATGCATTGTGGGACCAGTTTAATCACCTGCTCCTGCCGATGCTCGTCCTCGCGACCTCATTCCTTGCCGGTTGGAGTCGCTATATGCGTTCCAGTATGATCGAGGTGCGCAAGCAAGACTACATCCGTACCGCGCGCGCGAAGGGGGCGAGCACAAGGACCGTGCTCTGGCGCCACGCCATTCGCAACGCCTTGATCCCTCTCATCACGGTAGTCGCCATCGACTTTGGTGCGGTCGCCGGTGGGGCCGCGATTACAGAGAACGTTTTCGCCTGGCCTGGAATGGGGCAACTCTTTATCAGTTCGCTCGAGTCCAGGGATTATCCCGTGCTACTGTCGATGTTGGTGCTGGGGGCTGTATTCGTGGTGGCGGCAAATTTGCTGGCTGACATACTGTATGCAGTGGTAGATCCACGTATTCGCTACTCGTAAAGGAGACCTGCCATGGACTCATCTGAGCAAGTCAACGTTACCTCTGTAGACGAGTTAGAGCCAGTCATAGAGGTTACACCCGCTCTGGTACAGAAGCGACGTAGCCAGGGTCGCATCATCTTTGATCGCTTTGTACGCAACCGGATCGCTCTGGGCGGTGCCGTCTTTCTTATTCTCTTGTTTCTGTTCTGCTTTCTGGGACCCTTTATCACGGGCCATAATCAACCAGATGTGCTCCATGTCACTGAGGCATCGCAGGTTTTTGCTCCTCCTTCCCCGCAGTTTCCGTTCGGCACGGATGATGTGGGGCGCGACCAGTTCGCCCGCGCGATGGCTGGTGGTCAGGTCTCGCTTATCGTCGGCCTGGGTTCGATGCTTGTCTCGATCATCCTGGGCATAGGCATTGGTGCCTTCGCGGGCTACTTCGGCGGCATCATCGATAATATCTTGATGCGCCTCACTGATGTTGTCCTGGCCGTGCCGCTCTACCTGCTGCTCTTCGTCCTATCGGCGACGTTATCCGACCATACTCCCAAAAGCGTGATTCTGCTCATCTCGATCTTCGGCTGGACGACGGCGGCGCGCCTCGTGCGCAGCGAGTTTATCGCGCAGCGCGAGCGCGAGTATGTGCTGGCTGCTCGCACGATCGGCGCAAGGGACCTGCGCCTGATGTTCAGGCACATTCTCCCCAATGCCGCCGGTCCGATTATTGTGAACGCGACGCTGCTCATCGGCAGTAACATTATCCTTGAGTCCGTGTTGAGCTTCTTCGGCTTCGGTATCCAGCCACCCTATGCGAGCTGGGGGAATATGATTAACTATGGACAGGGATTTCTAGACTCTGATGCCTTGCTCGTGATTATTCCGGGCCTGTTGATCTTCTTGACGGTTCTGAGCTTTAACCTCGTCGGCGACGGCTTGCGTGACGCGCTTGATCCGTATATGACTGAGCGGTAACTCTTCAGTAGGGATGGGGCTTGCCCCCATACGGGTTTCTCTCACTGACACATTTTTTAGGGGAGAAGAGAGGTAAAAGGAGAAGGAAGAGAAAAGCGTGCGTGTTTTTGAGCGGTCCGAGGGACAGAAAGGGTTCTCTCACTGACACATTTTTTGAGTATCGATTTGGGTAGGGACCAGCCTCGGCGCGTCCGCGATTTATCGTTTTCCTCTCCTGACATGTAGATATGCATGTTTCATATATACTGCGCGTTTATTCATATGGAACGTGGAGGAACATGATAAATCCGGACGCGCTGGAAGCTGGTCCCTACCCAAACGATCTCTCTCCTGAAAATGTGTCGGCGAGAGAACCAATACGGGTCCCTGAACACGGCGTTTTGGGCCGGATGGGGCAGGCCCCAGGCCGGATGGGGGCAAGCCCCATCCCTACTAGTAAGAAGGAGAAGACGTTGAGCGACTATCTGTTAGATGTACAGGATCTCAAGATCTACTTTAAAGTAAAGGCGGGCCACGTCCACGCGGTCGATGGCGTGAACTTCGCGGTCAAGCCGGGCGAGAAGATTGCGATTGTTGGTGAGAGCGGCTGCGGCAAGAGTGTGACGGCGCTCTCGATTATGCGCCTGGTCGCACAGCCGCCCGGCGAGTACGCGGGCGGCAACATCTATTTCGAGGAGGACGATCTACTGACGTACTCTGAGAGGGAGATGCAGAAGATTCGCGGCGGGAGGATCGGCATGATCTTCCAGGACCCGCTGACCTGCCTCAATCCCACCATGACCATTGGCAAGCAGATCATGGAGGGACTGCAGATCCATCTCAAGTTGAGCAAAGATGACGCGCGCCAACGCGCCATCGCGCTTTTAGAGCAGGTCGGTATCCCGGCCCCCGTTGAGCGCTTTAATTCCTATCCACACCAGTTCAGCGGCGGTATGCGGCAGCGCGTGATGATCGCGGTTGCCCTGGCATGCAACCCCAAACTGCTGATCGCCGATGAGCCAACGACGGCCCTCGATGTGACCGTACAGGCACAGATCCTTGAGTTGATCAATGGCGTGTGCGCCGAATTTGGCACGGCCTTGATTCTGATCACGCATGACCTGGGCGTGGTCGCGGGGATGGCTGATAGGGTGATCGTGATGTACGCCGGCGAGGTGATGGAGGAGGCTACTACCGACGAGATCTTCAGCAATCCCCGTCATCCCTATACGATTGGCCTGCTCGCATCGGTGTCCCGCCTGGACGAGGCGCGCCAGGGGGAACTGCGCACCATAGAAGGCGCGCCCCCAGACCTCTTGCAGCCGCCGTCCGGTTGCCCGTTCATGGCGCGCTGCTACTTCGCGCGTAGTATCTGCCGGCAGAAACCCCCGCTCGATCCCATATCTGGGAATAGCGCGCACCGGAAAGCCTGCTGGTTCGATACAACCGATCCGAAGGAGCGGGCGTACGCGGATCGTCGTCTGCAGGCGAGGCAGGCCGCGCAGAAAGCCGCGGTTAGTGAGGTCACGAATATATTGCAAGGAGAATAAGCGATGGTTGATACGGTGGATAGCGCTGTGGCAAGCAATACGCTGCTGGAGGTGCGCGATCTGAAGATGCACTTTCCGCTCACCAGCGGCATCATTATCCAGCGCGCCGTGGGCTATGTGCGCGCTGTCGATGGCATCAGCTTCAGCATCGAGCGCGGCAAAACGCTGGGTCTCGTTGGTGAAAGCGGCTCAGGCAAAACGACGATCGGGCGCACAATTGTCAGACTCTACAAGCCAACGACGGGCCAGATTATTTTTGAAAATCAGGACCTGGCGCAATTGAGTGGCGAGCCTCTGCGCATGATACGCAAAGATATGCAGATGATCTTTCAAGACCCATTCGCCTCGCTCAATCCTCGCTATACCATTGGCTCGCTGGTCTCCGAACCGATGTATATCTATAAAACAGGTTCTGCGAAGATGATTCGCGAGCGCACAGAGGAACTATTGCACGTCGTCGGCCTGCGACCCGAATATATCGATCGCTATCCTCACGAGTTCAGCGGCGGCCAGAGGCAGCGCATCGTTGTGGCGCGCGCCCTCTCAATCAATCCGCATTTCATCATCGCCGATGAACCGGTCTCGGCGCTGGATGTGTCTGTGCGCGCCCAGGTGCTGAATCTGCTGCAACGCCTGCAGCGGCAACTGAATCTGACGTACCTGTTTGTGTCGCACGACCTGAGCGTCGTCCGCCACGTGGCCGATCGCATCGCGGTAATGTATCTCGGTAAGATCGTGGAACTGGCCGACCGCGACGAGCTTTACGTGTCGCCGAAGCACCCGTATACAAAGGCGCTGCTCTCCGCCGTGCCGATCCCCGATCCCAAAATCGAGAAGAAGCGCCAGCGTATCATTCTCTCGGGCGACGTGCCCAGCCCAATCAATATTCCCAGTGGCTGTCGCTTCCACACACGCTGCCCTATGGCGCAGTCTATCTGCCGCGTGGAGGAGCCGGCCTTCGAGGCAAAGACGGGACATGAGCATTATGCCGCCTGCCATTTTTCCGAGCAGGTGTAGTTTCATGGAAGATTAACAGGAATATACGCATCAATCGCCTCAAGCGTCGTTTTTGTGACAATCGTCGCAGTTGCTGTAGGGGCGCGATTTATAACCACAAAGTCCATCCTTACTTGTGGTACTCTAAAAAAATCGGAGTAATATCGCGCAGAAAGATTTCTGCTGTCTTCGGGCCAATGCCTTTGAATTTTTGCAACCGTGAGGATAACTCATCTATCGTTTGAGACTGTTTCAAAAAGTCAGTAAGCGTTCCATATTGTTCTTTCAGTGTTTTGGAAGCATCCAACAATTTCGTCGCCGTAGAGAAATCATAGCGGACGTAATGGCCTCTGTCTAAAACTTCAACTAACTTATCCCATCCAGCTTCTATGATTGCGTCAGGAGTAGTAAGCCTTTCCTTGACAAACTCACCATACGTCCGCTTTGCTACTTCTTGCTGGATAGGTTTACCAAATAGCAGACACGCCAGAAACCATTTGAAATATTCTTTTTCTTGTTTTGACGCCAGGTCAATTCCTAATTCTTGTGCATATATCTTGCGTTCCAAGGTACAATTCTCCTGATGTAACTGTCCCAGATACTGGTGCTTTCCCTTTCTCAAGGCATCAGTAATAACACGTTCCCCGTAGGTTTCGTGTTTCTTAATAGGGCTATCCTACTTCTCGCGAACGATACCAATAACTGCATCTTATTAGCGGGAAGCGAGCGCTCTTTCTATTGCGGGCAACAACACATCCAGCGTATAGGTATCATCGTGGCGAATGCCGTTGATAAAAAAGGTTGGTGTCCCCCGAACGCGGCTATGCTGCCCGCTCTCCACATCATCGCTCACCCTTCGCCAATACGTATGCTCCGCCATCTCGCGCTGGAAGCGCTCCGTATCGAGCTGCAGATCGGCGGCGTAGCGCGCCAGGGACGCATCGTCGAGCTGCTCCTGGTGCTCGTACAGAGTATCGTGCATCTCCCAGAACTTGCCCTGGGCGCCGGCTGCCTCAGCAGCCTCGGCGGCGTGGCGCGCGTGTGGATGGACCTCGGGAACCGGGAAGTTGCGGAACACAAAACGAAGCTGCGGACCGAGCCGCCGTTGAATCTCCTTCACAACGAGATACGCCTCGGCGCAATAGGGACACTCGAAATCGCCATATTCCAGCAGTGTCACCGGAGCCGTCGCCGGTCCCTGACTATGGTCGCGCTCGCTTACCGGCACGGCAAGATTGAAGCCTGACATAAAAAGATTTCCTTTCCTCTTTCTGTACTGAAAATGTTCTCTCTCAGAATACTACAACGTGGGAGTGAAAAAAGCGTTGAAGAGATCTCCTCATCCGCATTCTGTATCTGAGAGCGAGGTCTACGCGCGGTCGAGCGCATCGCTTACCGGTGCTTCCCGCCGGGTGCGATGCCAGTTCCACAGATAGACGATAATGGCCACCATTAGCATAGCGACGCCAACAATGCAGACGCCGGTCCAGCGTGCCACGCTCCAGCCATAGGTGCCGAGCGCCGTGCCCAGCGAGCCTCCGACAAAGTAAGAAACCATGTAGATCGTGTTCAGGCGGTTGCGCGCCTCTGGATTCAGGCTGTAGACGCGGGCCTGGTTAGAGATCTGGTTGCTCTGTGTTCCCAGGTCGAGCAGGATAACGCCGATGATCAGGCCCCAGAGCCACTGTCCAAAGAGCCAGAAAGTGACAAATGCGAGTAGCGTAGTGGCTATCGAGCCTCCCGTGATATAGCGTGCGTCGATGCGGTCCGAGAGCCTGCCAGCAAGCGACGCTGCGAGCGCGCCCACGACGCCAACGAGCCCAAAGAGTCCGACCACCTCGCTGCCATAGTGATAGGGAGGCGTGCTCAGGAAAAAGGCCAGCGTCGACCAGAAAGCACTGAACGCGCCGAAGACCATGCCACCGAAGATACTCATCTCGCGGATGCTCGGCTCTGTGCGCAGCAGCTCTCCCAACGAGCGCAACGACTGGGCGTAGCTCAGGCGCGCCCGCGGACGACTGGGGGGCAGCGTCATGCGCAGCGCCAGCGCCAGCAGCAGCATCATTCCCGCCGCGATCCAGTACATTGCCCGCCAGCCGAACTGCGCGCCGATAAATCCACTCACCGTTCGCGCCAGTAGCACGCCGATCAACAGACCGCTCATCACCGTTCCGACCACGCGCCCGCGCTCCCGTGGAGCTGCGAGGCTGGCGGCCAGCGGTACGATGAGCTGTGGCACAACGGTCGTGACGCCGATCGCAAAGCAGGCAAGCGTCAGCCAGGAGATCGACGGTGCGAGGGCGGTCGCGATCAGCGCGACGGTGACGGCAAGCAGCATAGTGACGATCAGGCGCCGTCGCTCGAAGGCATCGCCAAGCGGCACAATGAGTAACAACCCGATTGCGTACCCTAATTGCGTCACGGTGGCGGCAATACCCACACTGTTCACCGAAACGGCGAAACTCTGCGCAATATCGGCGAGCAGCGGCTGCCCATAGTAGAGATTGCCAACGGCGAAGGCAGTGGCGATTGCGAGCAGCCATACCATCTTGCGATCGATCGAGCTGTGTGCGGGCTGTTGAACGTGTTCTGTTTGCGTGGTAGGTTGTATCGATTGCATAAGTCGTGGTCTTCCTGAGTAGATGCCTATAAGTTCTTTGACGCTAAAATGGCGCTACTACTATCTTCCTTCTTTAAAAAAGACACGTGGAAACATTGCCTGAAGAGATATACTGATCAAATGACAGCCCGGCTCAAGAGCATGTCTCACCTGGTCTTTCTTAAAGCTATAACAATTGGGAAGCCGGAATTTTTCCCTGTAGAGCTATGGACAGGTATTATTACGTTATCACCGTAGGGACTATGAAACCTTGCCACGGATGGTTTATAAATCCCGACAAGATTTACCGTCAGGAACATGTATTGAGCCGCGAGAAAGTGAAGTAAGGAAAAGAGATCATGTTTGAAGCGCTCTCACCAATCACCGTTGCGGACCTGGGTGTCCGCGAATGTGGGCCGGACAGCGCGCCCACGATTTGTTTTCTGCATGGTGGAGGGATCAGTGGGTGGATGTGGCGCCCGCAGGTCGAGGCTCTGCAGGAGACCTATCATTGCCTGGTCCCCGATCTTCCCGAACATGGACTGAGCACCGCGATCCAACCGTTTACCATCACGGATGCGGCACGTCGCGTTGCGGAACTGATCCATGAGCGAGGCCATGGAGGGCGCGCCCATGTGATCGGCCTTTCGGAAGGAGCCCAGATCACGGTGCAACTCCTCGGCAGCGCCCCCATGGTCGTAGATCACGCCATCATTAGCAGCGCTCTGGTGCATCCCTTACCCGGCGTTGGTCTGCCTGGCCCACGTGCTTTAACGCTGATCTTTCGTCTTTTTGCGGCTCCCTTTCTCCGTTCTGATGCGTATGTTCGCCTGAATATGCGCTATGGAAACGCCCTCCCCGAGCAGTATTTTTCCGAGGTGCGCGAGGATACCAGACGGATGACTGCCAACTCCTTTACCCATATGCTCCTGGAAAATCAACGCTTCCGCATTCCAGCAGGGCTGGACCAGGTGCAGGTGCCCGCGCTCATCATTGCCGGTCAGCACGAATTGGCAATTGTGCGCCAGTCCGCTCGTGATCTCGCAGCGGCGTTACCCGCAGGACAGGCATATCTGGTCGCCTTCAGCAAACGTGGAGCCGAGGAGCATTCCTGGAACCTTCAGCGGCCTGAGCTGTTCAATGCGGTCACCCGTGCCTGGCTCACAGACCAGCCATTGCCTCCAGAATTAATTCCCCTGAGGTCATGATGGAGTCCGCGATTGATCGTTCCCTGTCTGAATGCCATCCTGCTCGCTCATGACTCTTTTGCTGCCCTGTTCGCTGTGGTGACGCGCTGCCAGAGTGCCTGGAACGCCGAACGGTAGATGCGTGGGTGCTTGCTCAGCAGGCCACGCAGCAGGGCGAAGAAGTTGCTATCCATGCCGATGATCGGCGTCTCCAGGAGCGCACTCTGTAGAATCTTGTGTCCCTCGGGCGAGGCGAAGAGGCCATAGAGCATACTGACATCCGCATCGGACCGCATATTGTCGAGCACGAAACGCAGCCAGTCCTCGATGCGCAGATAGTGGCCCAGCCGTCCCGCCTGCGCGATATTGCGCAGGTAAGCCTTGATAGCGCCGGGCGTTCCATTGCTCACCTCGTTGGCCACGGCGTGGGCTGCCAGTCGTCCGCTGATCAGTGCCGGATAGATGCCGCCGCCCGTCGCTGCACCGCACAGGCCAGCCGCGTCGCCCAGCAGCAGTGCGTGCCCGCTCTCATCGTCGCGGTACACCTTGCGCAGACGCCCACCCGTCGGGATAACGCCCGCCTTGCGTTCCACGACGCGCGCCTGGCTGAGCTCTGCCACGTTTTGAAAGAGTTCCTGAGCCTTGCGCAAAGAGGTGGTCGGATTGAACGTGCGCGGGTGGCCCGCCACGCCCAGCGCCGTAATCGCGCCGTGTGGGGCCAGCCACAGGCAATAGCCAGGTGCCAGCTCGTGATTCATGATCAGGTAGAACGTCTCGCGATCCAGCTCCACGCCTTCCAGCAACCATTCCGCGCCTGCCAGAAAACGGGTGTTCTGATCCAGACCAAGGCGCTGGGCGACGCGTGAGCGCGTCCCATCGGCGCCGACCAGGATGCGCGTCGTCAGCGTCTCGGGCTCTCCCGGAGCCTGACCGACCTGGACGCTCATCAGTCCATCCTCGCCACGCTTAGCATCGAGAAAGAGCGTAGCACAACGTATCGTCGCGCCATGTTCCTCCGCCTGCCCGGCCATCCAGCGCAGCATCCCCGTCACATCAGCCATATAGAAACGGTAGGCCCGCGCGCTGATCTTGAGCGGCCCGGCACCGGGCGGCTGAATATGCACGCGCCTGACCGCGTTCATCAGGTAGCGTGCGGGCACATCGAGAAAATCGAGCACATCGCTGAAGAGCACCCCCGTCGTGCGCACGATGCCGCCAACCTGCTCATCGCGCTCCAGGACAAGCACGCGCATACCGAGCGTCGCCGCGACACTGGCAAAACTGAGACCCGCGAAACTGGCCCCGACCACGATCACATCATACTGGCCGTCGGTGGAAGAAAAGGGCATGGCGCGCTCCCCTATGTGTAAGGACGTCTGTGTCTTGACCATATTTGCTAGACTGTGCTAAATACACGTTGGATTATAGTATGTTTTTTGTAGGGATTGCAAACTGTCTGCTATGCGCTCGCTAACCGTTGGTACCAGATTTTTTATGACGGCTTTTTTCACTCGTCAAGAAGATTACATACAATCCTGCTAAATTCAATCTTTTCAATTGCCAGGATTTGTTGCTGTTGGGGTTGCCAAAAAATGTGACAGGGAGGGCGAGCCATGTATGAAGCGCATGCGCCATCAGTAAAGTTATTTTATAGTTATGCTCATGAAGATGAGAAGATGAGGGATGAGCTAGCAAAACATTTAGGAAAAGTAAATATTTCCGAATTGCACGACCGAAAAATCAAAGCGGGCGATAATTGGGAAGAAGAAATAGACGAATATTTGGAGAAAGCTGATATCGTTCTTCTGTTAATCAGCGTAGATTTCATGACCTCAGATTATTGTGTAAGCAAGGAAATGAAGCGCGCCTTAGAAAGACATGATGCAAAACAAGCTCGCGTCATTCCTATTTACCTTCGTCCTACTTATTTATCGAAGAAAGCTCCATTTAACTATATTCAAGCTTTACCCCGAGATGCTAAAGCTATAAGTGAATGGCCTAATCTAGATAGTGCGTATACCAATGTTGCGGAGGGTGTTCATCGCGTGATCGATGAAATGCTGACGAATTGGTGTATCGCCGATGCTGAAGCCTACTCTAATGCTAAAAGAGATGAAGAGGCTTATGACGCTTATTGCCAGGCTTTAAAATTCTCTCCTGATGATGTTAATATTTACAAAAAGCTGGCAGGCAGATTTAGAGAAATCAATCGCCTTGATAAGGCAATAGAGTGTTATCATAAAGCACTTCGACTCTCCTCAAATGAATTTGATATTTATAAAGAATTGGGAAATACATACAAAGAACTCGGATGTTTTTCTGAGGCAGTCGGTATGTATGATCAGGCACTTCGTCTTCAACCCAGAAATGTTCAGCTCTGTTTGAACAAAGGGGAAGCTCTAGCCCAGGATGCAAGGTATGATGAAGCGATTGCTACATACAAAGATGCTCTTAAGTTCTCTGAAAAAGAGAAAAAGTTTGTCATTTATGACAAAATAGGAGACGCATTGCGTATGGCCGGGCTTTTTGATGAGGCGCAAGAAGAGTTTAAGAAAGCGATTGCTCTCGACCCAACAAACTTTGAGCTTTATATGCACCTGGGAAATACCTTGTTTCAATATTCTACCGTATATCATAAACGGGCGTTGGATGCATACGGTGAAGCGCTTAGGATTGATCCTAAAAATATTTCCATTTGGCGAAATAAAGGTAATAGGCTTGACGATTTAGGACAACTGGAGGAAGCATTGAAGGTTTACAATGAAGGGGTAGAAATGTCTTCTAATGACGATCCTTCTCTCCATTTTCTTTATAAAGATCAAGGAGATGTGCTCTGCAAACTCAATCGTCTAACTGAGGCACTTGCTTCTTATAAGAACGCAACCGTGATTTCACCAAATTTTAAAGCTGCATATAAGGGTATAGAGGAGGTGTATAGTCGTATGGAGCGACAACTTAAAGAGATATCGGATGTGTTGCCACAACAAATTAAGTGAGAGTCGGAGCAGAAGGAGTACTTAGATAGTGTTGTTGGTGGAGATCTAAAGGCAGATTGATGTAGAAGAAAGTTTATTGGGAAACAGATATCTTCTGGTGTCTCAATGATCCGTAATAATCAAAAGAGTCGAACATATCATTATTGGAGCAGATGTATGCAGAAGGAAAAGGTAAACGAGTGCCCTACTTGCGGTGTGAAAAATTATTCCTACGCTCAATCGTGTAGAAATTGTGGAAGGATATTATTAGGGGAATCACTTCTCATTCCCTATGACCCACAGCGTGTATCTATCCCAGAAAAACTAGATGTAAAAGCGGAAAGTCATACACTTGCAGTTTCAAGCCCAAAACTTAGCAAACGGTTGTTGTTTGTAATACCTGTAATAGCTGTAATTTTGCTTGCGTTAATTCTATCCTACTATGCTTATTTCCTTAGATCAACTAATAATGTCAAAATATCTGTGCCCAATGGACTGGGCGAGTTCACAGCGTCCAATGGGGATACCATAGGTGTAAATGATGGCTCCTATGCACCTTTCGATGTATGGCGTATTAATCAGGAGCTGGCTTTGAAACAACAAGCCGCTCAGAAGGTGCGTGATGGTCAAGGGTCAGAAGCGATACCTTTATGGAATTCTGCACTGAAGATAGATAGTAGCGATGCAGAGGCGCTAATTTACGAGGAGAATCAGTTCGTCCTGGAATCCGGGAAACCGTATCTTACCCTGGTCGTCTGTACCGCTTTTGTCAGCCCTGATGATAATTCGCCGCAAAGTCAATTGCAAGGCGTGTATGTGGCGCAACACGAACTGAATAGCTCATCTTCTCCTTACGATCTGCGTATCCTGATCGCCAATTCGGGCAGCGACATATCCTCTGCCTCTCTCGTCGCGCAACAGATCGTGAATATAACCAGGCAGGATAAGACCATCGTTGGTGTAGTAGGTTGGTTGACTTCATCACGCTCCCTCCAGGCACTCTCTATTCTATCAAATGCTAAGATCCCCCAGGTCTCGCCACAGGCATCTGACGACTTTCTCTCTGGCATCTCTCCCTACTTCTTTAGGGTAGCACCGGCAAATAGAGTGGAGGCACCTGCGGCGGCTAAATTTGCTGAACAGGCGTTACATGTAAAGAATCCGGTCGTTTTTGTGGATCCTAAAGACAACTATAGTCAAAATCTGGCGAGCGATTTTGAGGAGCAGTTTGTGAAGGATGGATACCAGCGACCGCATGAAGAGACATTTGTGACAGACGCGAAGCAGAATTTTTCCTCGCTTATCAATGATGCCTTGAACAGGTATCATCCCGATGCGTTTTACTTCACGGGTGCCAGCAGCGCCGATACGGGCTCATTCCAGGATGCGCTTCCGACCTCGGGTCCGTTTGCCCATCTCCCGGTGATCTCAGGAGATGCTGGTTATACCGCTCATCCAAACAGCTATAATCGCTGGTTTTTCACTGCCTTTGCATATCCTGATGCGTGGAGTGTCATAGGGAAAGATAATCCTCCTTTTTTCCAGGATTACATCTCCGATTTTAATCCTGATAGGCTAAAATCAGCAGGCTACTACGGTTTTACGCGACCGGATGATACGGTCATGCTTGCCTATGATGCCACCCAGGTTCTGCTGCTAGGCATGCAGATGGCACTGCCGAATGGGAAGACGACTCTTACACCGCAGAGTCTCGCTAACGCCTTGCCGCAGATCACGGGCGCGCAAGCATACCAGGGGGTGAGCGGGCAGATCGCCTTCGACGTAAACCACGATCCCATCAACAAGGCGATCGAGTTCCTGTATACCTCGGCTGATGGACATTTGCGAATGAAGTCCTATCAGGGGTGCTTTATCAAGGGCTGCCCTTAAATGAAGGTTAACGAGGCGATTCCTATTATGGTGAGCCGATTGATCGTTCATTTCTAGAAGGTGAATATCTCGATCATATGCACTCTTCTCGTCGGTGCATGCCTTGCTCTCGTTATCCTGAGCAGTTACCTTAGAATCCTGATATAATGATGGGAAGAATCCTCTCAGCTTTTGTATGAAGGATGATCCTGTCGTTTTTGGTTCTATCTAAGAGCGCCCCTAGAAAAGTGAGTAAAGATATGTCCACAATGAAAGCGGTGCAGGTGCCTCAGGCGGGTGGTGCGTTTGAACTGGTCGAGCGACCTCGACCTTCGCCTCAAGAGGGCCAGGTGCGCATCAAAGTGGAAGCCTGCGGTGTCTGCCACAGTGATAGCACCGTGAAGGAAGGCGGGGTTTACCCCATCACCTATCCTCGTATTCCCGGTCATGAAGTGATCGGGGTGATTGACGCGGTCGGCAAAGGCGTGCGCCCGTGGAGCGTCGGCCAGCGTGTGGGCGTCGGCTGGCATGGAGGGCACTGCTTTGTTTGTCGTGCCTGTCGCCGGGGGGATTTTATCAACTGCGAGAACGCTAAGATCACCGGAATTTCCTACGATGGCGGGTACGCTGAGTACATGGTGGCTCCGC
>DAOTTD010000137.1:0-2903 GCA_034438015.1 Ktedonobacteraceae bacterium
CATGTCACTTGACATACTGTAATTTCTATGGTATACTGTCATTAGTTATATAAAAAGGATTTTTCCTCAAAACTACCCACATAAGAAATCACCTCCTCAGGTGTCCGGTAAAATGGGTTCACTCCAAAGCTCAACGGTCTTTCTCGTCACCCGCCAGGAGAAGAGACCCCAGATCACCCCTCCGAGCACAATGATACTCAGGAGAAGGTCGAGAGGGAGCCAGGAGATGACCGTCCACATGCCAAGACTGCTCTCAGAAACACCAGGAGACGTCATCATCGTGACGCAGGAAGCACTCATTTCGTTTGTCCTTTCTTCTCTGTTGCTCTCTCAATCGAGCGAAACAGGTACGGACCAGTTCAATGTTCATGATTCATTCTCTCTTCATTCCCTTTCTTTTCTGTGAGTCCGACCTGAATGTCAGCAAGCAAATTGGGCACAGGCAGATCCATCGTGTAGTCTGGCGCTCCGCCATAGTCGGCACGCCACCTGATCAGCCCTGATGGGCTGATGACCAGAAAGCTATGTCCGTCACAACCGGGTCCCATCATCCCATAGAGATTGGCAGTGTAGGCTTTGGAGACGGCAAGGTCTGGGTCGGAGAGCACAGGAATGATGAGTTCTTCATCCACCACCTTTTGTTTGAGGGCAGCCAGAGGATCGGTTGTAATGGCGACCATCGTCGTGATCCCCAACGCCCGAAATACACCCCAATTAGCCTGGATAGCCTGCATCTGGTCCCAACAGGGCTGATAGGAGATGCCCTCCAGAAAGTACACGAGGGCCGTCTTGCCGCGTATCGCTGAGAGCTTAAATACCCCATCAGTTGTCGATGACAACCTGAAATCTGGAGCCTGTGTACTGGGACCTGGTTGCCCTACTTGAAAGGCGTACATGCCTGCCAGTTTTACGGCTGTCTGGCTCCTGTTTCCTTGCCCGGTGCTTGCCTGCTTCGTAGCGATGGGGGCTCCATTAGCCGTATGCAAGAACAAGAAGCTTGCAAATAGGAGGAGCACTCCTGCAGCGGGGATGGCAAGGAGGAAAAACGCACGACTCCGTCGTCTCCTCCGCATGGCTCCTGGGGAAGAAGGCGGTTTTGACCAGCTCCGATGCTTGTTTCTCTGGTCAGTTCTGATGCTGTGTCTACGCAACGAACTCCTCCTGCTCTGCATTTCTTTCTTTTCCTTTCATTCAGCACAAGCCCACCCATCAGAGTGAGCCTCAATTCATAAGGTCGGGCACGCGCTCTAGTTGAGGCTCCCTCTTCATCATCTCCTGGCTTCTTCACGAGGAGGCCAGATGCTCTCTGATGGACTGAGATCGTCGCTCGAACTCCTTGCGAAGTTTCCGCTCAGAAGGGCGACCATAACAGAGGGCTTCCCCATCGACGAAGATTCCTGGAGGAAACAGCATGCCGTTCGCGAGCGCTAAGGCTTCTCCTTCAGGGGTACGCACATCAAGCGTCGCAACAGTGAATCCATAGTCAGCTGAGAGCCGATCCAGTATCACCTGGGCCTGTGCACAAAACGCGCATTGGTGCTGTGTCAAGACAAGCACGTGCATCACGTCCTCCTTACTTTCCAGTCATCCCTGCACCTATATCCGCGAGCAGGTTGGGCACAGGCACATCCATGGTGTACTTGGGGGCTCCTCCGTAGTCGGCACGCCATTTGATCGTGCCGTCAGGACCCACCAGGATAAACGTGTGCCCATCCCGACTGGTTCCCATCATCCCATACTGATTTGCGGTATAGGCCTGGGAGACGGCCAGATCCGGGTCGGAGAGCACAGGAATGGTGAATCCTTCATCATGCACTTTCTGCTGCAAGGCGCTCAACGGATCGGAGGTAATGCTCACCATCTGATCGATATGAAGCGCCTGAAACGCACTCCAGTGGGATTGAATATCATTCATCTGATCCCAGCACGGCTGGCAGTCAATGCCCTCCTGAAAGTAGAGCAAGACCGTTTTGCCACGCATCGCTGCCAGATCGAACAGCTTCCCATCGGTACTGGCGAGCCGGATCGCAGGGGCTTGTGTGTCAGGTCCTGGCTGACCAACCTGAAAGGCATATTGCCCTGCTTGATTCGTGCTTGCTGCTTGAGTGGCGCTGGATGACGAACTTCCTTGCTGGTTGAGGACGAAGACGGCCCCCAGGATGATGACCGCGCCTCCGACCAGCAGAAGGATCAGGGGGACAGGAGACCGGCGATGGGATTGACGCCTTCTGGCCCGTTTTCCTGGTTGGGGTTGAGACTTCTTCCTTTCGGTCGTTGTGGTTCTCGTGTTGTTGCTTGTGAATGTTCCTTTACGGCTCAATCGTTTCCTCCTCTCGTCGCACGGAAGATGCGGGGTGCGGACCCGGTTCCTCAAGCGGCTCCTCGTCGTCCTGCTCATGGGAGGGTGCCAGAACGCCTGTTTGTTTGAATGCATACCAGGCCAGCAGCCCGAGTACCAGGAGTACGAGCAGGGCTCCAAGCCAATTGGGTATCCAGGCCAGCGCATGGGTGAGCACCTGTCCGACATGTTGGAGCGTCACGACCAGGGTGGTCTGCCAGCCCGAAAGTTGTGGCATTGCGCCCTCGATCACTCCCGCCCAGATCATGCCTCCACCAATGAGCAGCAGCAAGATCCCGCTCGCGAGATTCGTGGTGGAAAGCTGGCGCTCTATCGGTCCTACGCGCCAGGTGAACGTACGAGGGCGGAACAGGCGTGTTCCCCGCCATGTATAGCGTTCCCACAAGAACGCAATGACAAACAGGGGAGCCACCATGCCTGAGAGTGCGCCGCATCGTCGGCATTTATTGAGCGCAACAAATGTTGTTGGAACCGATGGAACGTTCCATGCACACCCCACTTACCCTACACCTTGAAAAAGGAAGGCGACCATAGCATGTGGGGA
>DAOTTD010000138.1:0-51980 GCA_034438015.1 Ktedonobacteraceae bacterium
TTGTCTGTGCGAGAACTGCTGGCTGTTGCAACAAGCCTCATAGACCCTTGAGACCCTGATGGACGGGGAGCCGTCTTGAGAAGGTGGTCACTCTTCATCTTACGCTGAACAGGCCACAAGCCAATACTCAGGCTCTCCCGCTGCTTCCATTACCAGACCCCATACGGGGTCATACCTCTGCGCTGCTCCTACCAAATTATTATATGAGCCAACGCAACGATTTGGCAACGTTGCTCTGCGGTAATCACTGCTGGTTTTCCTGGCCGTGGCATATCTTCCAGTCGTTCACTGATCGAAAGCTCTTCCAGGGGAATGGCTTGCAAACTGATCCCGCGCCCACGCTAGGTGCGAACCGTATCAACACTCACCTTCAACTCTCTGGCGATCTCCGCATTCCTTTTTCCTTCCCCTGCTGCTAACACGACCTTGCCCCGTTTTGCCAACTGTTGAGGTGTACCATGCCGGCGTACCAGGGTTTCCAACCCTTGTTGTTCCTCTTTACTTAACGCTAACTCTGCTGGCTTGGGCCCCTTTTGCATCTCTTACCTCGTCGCTTTTTCCTCCTATTTTACCACAGGTCTATTTCAGCCTCAATGTACTAGATTGAAATTTACCGAACCACTATTCTCATTCACCTGTTTGCTTAAGCATTGCCATAAAGTGCCTCAAATCGCACACCAGTGTCCTTTACAGTGGAAGCCCGCGGGACATTCCCCATTAGAGGAACATCTTTTTATTACAGGAAGAATCTCCACGAAACTAGGGTCACCACTCGGCCTCTGAGGATCCTTGCTCAGATTCCGTAAGTTATTGAGCCAATAGAGAGTGTCAAGCGTATCCCAACTCTCAGCAATCTGCCCATTTTCAATGCGGTCTATAGTCACTCCCATCGCTGGTATCTGCCGTAGAATCTCTTGACCGGAAGATTGATCCAATAGATTGAGCTCAGTAATCCACCTTACACGAGTCACTACCTGGAAATCTTGACTTATCTGACTCTGGACATCGGGCTCAACCCGTATGGAAGAGAAGGCGAGAAGGTAGGCTGAGGCAACGTCTTTGAGCGCCTGTCGACCTTGCAAATCTCCCTGAGGAACATGCAAGACATAATTTTCAGTCGTGAGCTGATCTATGATATCCAAATTCCGATTATTCCATAGTTCAACAAGAAAGCGAACCGAGTCTGACATAGCGTGCTCCTTCTTCAGAAAAACCTGATATGTGTATATGAGCCAATAAACCACTACAAGCCTACTATTGACGTTTAAGCCTAATTTGGTATCAAGGAAGCTGATACCAAATTAGTCACTAGTAAAACGATACGATTAAGAACTTTTAGGATACGGATTTCTGAATCAAGTTCCTGTGTGGCGCGTGACGTTTCAAAAGTGCACCAGAGCTATCTTCTACCCATATTTTACAGCAATGTCTGGACGGAGAGGAGCATGATTCCCGGTAATTTGGCTCTCTCGCATCTCTATGAGGCGGTGGTTATCAACAAAGATGCCTCCGCCATCGTGTGCAATGTTCCCACGAATGATACACGAAGTAATGGTGGTCCGTATGTCTCCGCGAGCCCCCCAATCGTAAATACCGCCGCCATCTTCTGTTGCTACGTTCCCCAAGATTATGTCCTTAAAAAGGGTGAGTCCGCCCGAGGAACTATTGTAGATACCACCACCGTATGTGGATCTGTTTTTCGAAACAGTGCTGCCGATAAGGGTAAGTTTGCCTTTATTCATGTTCACAATGCCGCCGCCCGCTGTTGATGATGTGTTTCCCGAGATGATGCTATTAGCGAGCGTTAATGTCCCTTCGTTCTTGATGAAGCCAGATTCAGTTGAGCCAGTGTTACTGTTTACGAAGCTGAGATCACGCATGGAAACGGTAATCCCGGGGAGCACATGGACAATATGACCGCTATTGCCCCCGCTAATAGCAAGGGCCTGTGCTCCGGGGCCACGAATGGTGAGACTTCTATCTATTGATAGGTCGCCGCTTGTCAACATGATCATCCCCCTCACATTCACAGCAAACGTAATCGTACTTCCTGGGCTTGCACTGGCAATGACCCGACGCAGTGATCCTGGCCCATCGTCATCGGCTATAGTGACTACGTTTGTTAGAATGAGAGATCGAACGAGAGCCACTGCTGGTACCAACAACAGAAGAACCAGCAGAACTATCGCCGTCACGACGACACGAGATCGTAAACGATAGACAGCACTCGCCTGGAGAAACGCTGCCTCATTCCTACTTGGCAGATTGCGCACAGCCCATGCACTCGCTTCTTTGAACTGCGATCCGCGATACAGTCGATCCTTGGGCTTGCCGCGCCGCGCCCACTCTCGGGTATCTTCACTGATCGTCTGCTGCAGGCGAATGTCATCGCGTGCAGCATGCAGCCAGGTAGAGAGGCGTTCCCACTCTCGGATCAGGGCCTCGTGACTGACTTCTACCGTGATGATGCCAGCCATCTCGTTTGTCGCGAGCAGGCGGGCGGCAATGAAAGCGTTGACAGCTTCCTGGATAATGGTTGCTTGTTTAGGGTCGAGGAGGGAGAGTTCAGTGATGGCTGCACGCCGACGCCTGGCCTCTAGCTCAGTGGTTCCTGGGTCGATCAATCGTAGGAATAAGGCCCGCGCCAACCTGCGATGCTCTTCCGAAGGCAAGGATGCATAGGTGGATTCGGCATGTTTGGCCACAGCCCCTTTCACCTCACCAATTGCCTGATAGGCTTGATGAGTCAGCCAGTGCCCTTCGCGTCGTTGGAAGAGCTGATCGAGGGTGAACTCTAAGAGCGGCAATGCTCCTGATTGTCCTTCTAAGGAAGAGAGAATGTCACTGATAAGATCGCCCTCGAATTTCATGGACACATCGGGAAGGCAGGTCGGCTTCTCGATCACTTGTCGCAACTCTTGCTTCTCCATTGGGAGAACCGGTACCAGGTGCGCTTGAAATAATTGATAGAAGAATGGGTAGAGCATCACCCGGTCATAGAAGTCGGCCCGCAGCGTGAGGATGACGATGACCGATCCATTCGGTTCCTTACTCGCTCTCACGAGCAGATCGATAAATTGCCTCCGCTCTTGTTCGTCGGTCACCCGAGCGAAGAGTTCTTCAAACTGGTCTACGACCAACACCACTTTCGTCTTCTGCTGCCTGGTGAGTTGCTCCATCAACAGATGAAAACCATGCATCTCCTTATCCCAGAGATCCTGGAGAATCGTGATGTGGCTTCGATCCTTCAAGTGATCGGCAATTACTACTGCCAATGCTTCCAGAGGATGGCCTCCTGGTGTCATCGGTGGCAGATACACCCAATGTTCACTTCCCGGGATTTCATCCGCCCGAAGGCGTGGCAATAATCCGGCCATCACGACACTCGATTTGCCTGAGCCACTTGGCCCGACGACCGATAACAGCCTTGCTGCTTCACCCTCGGTCCTTCCTTCCGCAAGAAGGGCTTCCAATCTGTCAGCAAGATTATCGATCAGTCGTTCTCGCCCAAAAAAGTCTTGAACATCTTCACTGTGGAAAGGAAACAGGCCCTTATAGGGATTCCGCGGCTCGAAGGTCGATTTCCGTGGTGCAAGCATCTTCAGAGCCGTGACCAGTTCGTCTAGTGCCGTTGCGTAGTGAGCGTCACGAGCATCAATGGAGCAAACGGCTATCTGGCGTGCGGTCAGAGCATCCCTGCGTCTCCCTATTCTCCAGAGGATATAGACTGGGCACTCGCACCTCTGAGCAAGCTCAAGCTCTTCTGTGATAGAAGCGGAACGGTGAACATCTGCCGACGCAACGAGAATCATGGCTCGCGTCTTGCGGAAAAGTGTCCGCAGTGTCTCCTGTCGTTGCGTTGTGTTCAGCTTCTCATCATCGTAGATCGTGATATCTCGACACTGAAGATCGGCTCTCAGCCTCTCTGCAAAGACCGCATCTGCCTGCACAAAAGAGAGGAAGAAGCATGGTTTTTCCTCCAGTAATCCCAATGCCTCAGGTGTCATCTGGAAGATACCACAGAGCTTTTCAATAATCTCAGCTTCTTTCGGAAGGTGCTCGCCGCGCTCCCATCGGCTGACCGTATTCACATCCACTCCTAGCAACTCTGCGAGTTTCGCCTGTGTCCACCCACACTGTTTCCGCGTCTTTTTCACCATTATGCTGAACACGGGTTTCTCAACGTTCCTCATGGGATGTTCTCCTTCAACTTCTGCGACAATCACTCAATTGCTTCGAAGTTTACCAATGATCGTGCCTCTCTACAAGACATTTTTGCCTTTTGCAGGCAGATGACGAGTGATTGACGAGTTTCTCAGAGACCTGTATAGCACGCGTCGTTCGATAAAACCCCTCTTTCAGGCAAACTGTTATCAAGACATTTTCTGCTGGAGAAAACGAGCAGGTTGTAATGTTTCGTAGTTGTACTGAAGGGAAACCCAAGGAGGATCTGCAATGACTTATGAGTCTGCTAGTGAAATGAGTTTGACGGACCTCGCCACGTACTGTACGTGCGAGATGAACAAGTACTGCCGCAAAGAACCGAGTAATGATCAATACTGTCTGGAGATTTTCCGGCGTGCTGTCGTGCTGCCGCAGAGTGACGCGTGGGCTGTTTTACAGCGACAGTTCGGCGAGAGGGCGCGTATCTGGCTGCGCCGTCATCCCAACCGGGATGCAGCCCTGCGCCATGATGAAGAACAAAGCTACATCGACGACGCTTTCAGACGATTCTGGCAAGCGGGCAGCGAGCAGAAGCTCACATTCCACACACTTGCCAGCGCACTGAGCTACTTGCATCTCTGCCTTAATTGTGCGATTACAGACGCATTGCGTGCGTGCTCGCGACCAAAGGAAGAGCCAATCCCTGACTATGGGCAAAGCGATATAGACGAGCCACTGGTCCAGGAGAGCTATCAGGAAAACGAGTTATGGGAGGTCATCGAGAGACTGCTGCCAGGAGAGAAGGAGAAGCGTGTCGCGTACCTGCATTTCCACTGCAACCTCAAGCCCCGCGAGATCATCCGCTACTGTCCTGGTGAGTTCAGCAGCGAGGCTGAGATCTACCGTCTCAAGCGCAACGTCATGGAGCGCCTTTTGCGCAACGCTGATCAGATCCGTTGGCGCCTCAGCGGTGACGAGAAATAAGCTCATATATTAGAAGAGTGGAAGGTGTAGCATTACGCCAACTTCCAAACCTTCACGTTGCTAAAAATGATATCCGTGGGGTTGCCGAAGTTATCGGCAACGACGCCGATGTTGCCGCTTTTAAACGTAGTATCCTCCACCTTATCGACGAACTGACCATTGATGTACAGGTAGAATGTTCCGTTCTGGGCGATGATGGTGAGCGTGTTGGGGACGTTCAGGTTGGCGTGAATTGCCGCGCTGGAGCTGGCACGGAGCGTCTTGATCTGGTTGTAGGTCGCTCCCATGTGGCGGGCGAAAAAGTAGGAACTGTCCGCGATATTGATCTCGAAGTAGTAGAATTGCGGCTTCCCCACGCCTGCGCCATTGAACATGATGCCGCCCACGTTGCCTTTGAGGACCGTCATGGTCGCCTGGTATGCGAAATTGTGGAATTGCTGCGCCGACTCCTCGCAGTACTCGAGCTGGTTTGCCATTGGCATGATCGCATGATAGGCGCCGTTGATGAAGAGGCAGCCGTCTCCCTTTCGCGTCTGATCGACCTCCCATTTGTTCGTTCCTGCGCTCGTCAGGGGATCTTGCAGGGTTGGCGGCTTGCTGGTGACCTGTGCATAAAGTTCTTTCGTTTGCGCATCCAGCGCCTGCAGACGCGTGGTTGTGGCCGCCGATTGCGCAGTGTCCTGCGCGTTCATCCATACCTTTGCCTGACTGAATGCTACATCCGTTTGCTGGCTCGTGTGGTTCTCTGCGAAGACGCCTATCTGCCCATGTGGTAAAAGACTGTTGTCGAAGGTGTTGTCGCTGGCCTGGTTAACGTATTGGCCGTTTATGTAGAGGTAGATGGTGTCTTTGCTTGTAATGACGGCGAGCGTGTTGGGCTGGCTTCCTCTATGAATAGTCTTGCTGGAGCCGCTGACCAGATCCTGGCTACGGGAGGTATCTCCGCCGCTAGAGAGCGAGAGGAAGTACGAGCCATCGGTACCTATGCCAAAGAGGTAATACGAAGCGTTCTGCTCGTTGGCGCGGAAGATGATGCCGCCTACGTCGCCTGTCGTCGTCATGCCGACCTGGTAGGCAAAGTTATAAAAGTTCGTATTCTGGGCAAAGCAGAATTGAGAATAACTGGTGCGTGCTGCCGTCGCATGGTAGGCTGCGTCACTTCTAGAAGAGCATCCGCTGATGCCGCCTACATCTGGATGCTGTATCTCTTCCCAGGTATTACTGCTATTGATCAGCAAGGGGTCATTGAGGACAGGCGATGTCCGAATGGTCTGGTTGTAGATTGCTTGCCCTGCCTGTATGGATGCAGGAGTGGCCGTCAAATTTGATTTGGGTGTGAAAAAAGAGAAAATCCCGACAGAGACAACGAGAATGAGGGGGATAATTGCGAGCACTGCGAATAGCATGCGCGGGCGTTTTCTTGTAGTCAGTGTTGTATGGGCAGAAACGCTTTGTGGTGCGCTTGCTGCAGGTGGAGACGCGGCAAGAGATGGCTCGGGTGGCAACGGCTGTGTCACTTCATCACGCAGAAACAGTTGCACCCGATCAATGGCCTGTTTGATCTGCTTGCGCAGATTGCTATCTTCGCAGAGACCAAATGCCTTCTGATAAAAGTCCAGTGCGGTTTCGAGGGCGCTCGCGTCTCTATATAATTGTTCTGTATCACCCATTGCCTGCAATACCGCGGCCTCATCGCTTTTGGAACGATCTTTCGATGCCTGGAAGATTTTGAGTGCCTGATTGTAGTAGTCTGTTGCCTCCCTCGGGTGCTGCTGCGAACGCTGGACATCGCCCAGGCACTTAAGCGTCCGTGCCACCTGCGTGGTGTTGCCGATCTGGCGAAAGAGATCGAGCGCTTTTGTGTAGCTATCCAGGGCAAGCTGCAGGTTGGGCTCTTTGTAGAGCTGCGCTACGTCGCCAATTTTGATGAGCAGGTGGGCCTCGCTCTCTGGCGCGTGCGACTCATCCTGGCGCAGTAGCTCGAGTGCCTGCTGGTAATACGAGGTTGCGTCGTCCAGGTCTACGCCTGACTGCTTCACATCCCCCATAGCCTGTAGCAGATCTATCTTGCCGCGTCGAATCTCCAGTTCGATCTCCTCCGGCTGCCCGACCCATTTGCTCTCTTCTGGAAGGACCGTTGCCTGCTCGTAGAGCGTCCAGGCGAGCTGATATTTCTCAAATGCTTTAGCGGGCAGGATGCGATCGGCGTAATAGTAGAGTCCCCATTCGTAGGCGCATGCCGCACGCGAGAGGCTGCTAAGATTGAGGGCCACATCGTTGGTGATCTGCAAGAGCGAGCTCACGCGCTGCGTATCTTTGCATTCGCGCGCCTCGTGGATCGCCGCGTGCCACGCCGTGATCCCCTCCCTGTCGTAGGCGATACCTGCAATCTCGCTGCGTGCGAGGTTGTGATAATACCAATCCATCACATGGGATGTCTCTGCTGTAAAGTAGCTAAATGCGCGCTCGTTGTAGCTTCTCCATTCCGTGGGATGGCGCTTCTGGATCTCTTTTGCCAGGACCTCGCGGATCAATTCGTGGAAGGCATAGCGGTAGTTACCCTTGGACTCGATGTAGGGATAGCGAATGAACTGATCGAAGATGATGCTAGCATTCGTTTCGGGCAGTAGTTCGGGGAAGATGACGCGCAACAGGGGCAGGGTGAAGACGCGCAGGATGACGCCGTATTGCGTGAGGTCGTCGAAGGGAGGTTTGAGGTTTTTCAGGATGCGCTTCTGGATCAGGAGATCCGATACGTCTCTATCGAGTTCTTTCTGAACGGCCTGGCTTCCATCCTGGGATGATGAGTACATATCCTGGAAGAGGGTCGGCCCGTTCTCCTGGTAGAGTTTGCCGATGATGGCTACGTAGAGGGCGTGTCCTCGCGTTATACTGTAAACCCTGTCGTACCAGGAGGGATCGACGCCTATCTGCTCCAGGTATGTGTTGACGGCGCTCTTCTCCAGCAGCGAGAGGGTGATCAGCTTCTGCTCCTGCTCCAGGATGGTGCTGGACTCAAGCGGAGTGCGACTGGCCATAATGATGTAGCAAGGACGGCGCCACATACGTTCGTGCAAGGTCGGCAGGAACGCGTTCATCAACCATTGGCAGAAACCCCAACTATCGGGCTCGTTGAGCAGTTCGCAGGTGTCCAACATGATGATCAGGCGTTCAGGCGCAAATGTCTCTACCTGCGCGTAAAACGCCTCTGTAACAAGCTCGCGCGTCTGGCGCCTGACCTCTAGATTGCTCAGGTGTATGGCTTGCAGGTCGTTGTCGGAGAGATCTGGCGGTTGCGCTGCGGCGTCTGAACTGCTCTGGGAATTCTGTAGCACAGGCTCGGGCAGTCGCTCAAGCTGCGCCCGGCTGCGCTCAAACACGTCTGTGAAGGCCGCGTATCGTGCCGCATCGCAGTGAGGTTGCAGCTCCATCGCAAACAAGGCGAGAAATTGCAGCGGGTCGGTACGAATGGACGGGTCGTAGAGGAGCGAGCTCTTCCTTCTGGATATATTCTCCCCTTCGGCGGCTTGTGCCGCTTTGATCTCGGTGTTGAAGTCCAGCAGGGTTGTCTGGTCCGCTGGCGTGAGCTGGCAAAAGTGCTTCAGGAGGGTGCTTTTGCCGATGCCTCCCAGGCCGGAGAAAACGAGCAGCCAGGGTGGATCTTCGTCTTCTGCATTGATAAAGGCTGTGTATTCCTGTTGCTCTTTCTCCCTACCAACGAATGGGTTATCTTCCCTCAAGACATCGATGACTTGTGACATACCGGCCTCCTGTAATACATAATGCTTTTCTCATTTATACGGAATGTTGCTTTTTGTATGCCTGTGCCTCGTGTGCTATAGCGGTAAACATAAGCGTTACATCGCTCCCTGCTATCACCAGTGCATTGAGGGCGTTTTTCCCATGTGGTTGCGCCTGCTGGAAAATGGTGTCCCAGCAGATCTTTTCCTGCTCCTGAAACTCGGCGCGCGTATGTTTGTAGTCGTTGTGCGCGGCGCTACAGGCCAGCGAATGGTAGTACCAATCGACGAGGTACGGCGAAGGCGGTGCGTCGAACGCTTCCGACGAGGGGGTAAATTCGTCGCGCGCGCGCGCGTGATAGCGTTTCCAGGCGTCGGGCTCCTGGTGACGCAGGAACTGCGCCACGATCTCGCGCAGGAGGCGCAGCGTTCTATAGGCATAGCGGTCGTTCTCGATGGGATCGATATAGGGGCTATGTGTGAGCTCCTCATAATATTGTTGCGCCTCGTCACCCTGTAGTTCCGGCTGGTCGGAGAAGACCTTTGTCAGCAGGGGCAACGTAAAGCGTCGCAAAAGGGCACTGTAGAGGCTGATCTGTTTGAGCGATGTTTTAACTGGCGCGTCCAGTATGTGCCTGTCTACAAATCTGTCCTTGGCGTCCTGACAGAATCTCTGTTGGAATTTAAGGATATACTCTTCTTCAACAGGATTCTTTTGCAACTGATTCCACAGCTCGACGTCTTCGCTTTCTTCGCCTTCCTCCTCTTCATCGTCGCTTCTCTCCGCCTCTCTCTGTGCGGCTTTCTCTCTTAGTTTTTGCCACAGGTCGCACACGATCCAGAAGCATTTCCCATTGCCCAGTGTGACGCGGTAGCATTGTTCGCGCAGGTTGGGGTCCTGCATCCCGATCGTCTCTAGATGCTGTTTGACCACATCCTTGTTGAGTTCCCTTAATTTGAGCCTTGTTAGCCAGCCCTCCTGCTCTCCCTGTTCGACATCGAGCATACGTGGCGGCACGGTTCCGGCCATGACAATATGGCAGCGCTTCCCCTGCTCGCTCAGTTTGTCATGAATCTGAAAGAGGATCTCGCCGCGCAGCCAGTCGCCGACGCCGCTGTTTGCCGGTTCGTTCAGCCATTCGCAGGTGTCCAGCATGACGACCAGGTGATCCGGAGCAAACTTCTCGAAGAGCTTCAGGAAGGCAGGCGTGACCGCCTTTCTCTGGTTCAGGTAAGGGGTTTGCAGGTCAACGACCATCGTGATATCTGCGTTTACGTCCTTCACGATTGAGCCGCCTCTGGCAAGGATATACTGCATGTTGTTGACCGTCTGCGCGGCGTATTTCTCGGTGGCCAGCTTTGCCTCTTGATCGAATGCGCTGCACGCAGCTTCATCGACGGCATCGCGCTTCTTCAACTCATTGACAAACGATCTGAGATGCTTGAGCGGATCGAGCGGGAGGCGGACGGAATCGTCGTCGCCGGGCTTCCGGTCAACAGCGTCGGTGACGGTGAAATCGAGCTTTACGACAAGGGTATTTGCAGGAGTACGCGCCCTCATTGCATTGAGCAATGTGGTCTTCCCCGTTCCCCCGACTGCGGTGAGAAGAAGCACCCAGGGAGCGTCGTTTTTGAGAAATTGGTCGTATAGTAATAACTCTTGTTCGCGCCCGATAAAAGGTAATGGCATGGATCTGTGCTCCTACTCTACAGGTTGTGTATACGAATACGTGAGTAGGCGAACAACATACGAGCGGAAGCGCCTCCCTTAGTTTTCTTTTGGGCCGATACGCTGCCTGGTTCCCTCGATCGTCGAGTGATCTTCTACCAGCGCTTCCTGAGTGCCGCTGCTGGTAGCGTTGCTCATATCGGTGTCCTTCGCACTGGAGAAGCCGCGCACCGTCAGATTCTGTTTAGGACCAGATTGCACGATCTGTGCAAGGGTCTGTGCAAAGGCAGGATCATCCTGCAACATACGTACCAGCTTTGTCTGGACGGTATTTGCGACATCGGAATCTTGCTTGAACTCCTCCAGTTGTCTGCTGGCTTTGCCCCCATCCGGCTCTTTCGCGAAGCGGGCGTGTATCGCCTGGTAGAGGCGCTGTGCCTGATCGAATGCTGCATCTCCCACCTTGGTAGCAATTTCTTCGCCCATTTTGGCGATATAGGGGGACAACGCCGCTATAGCTAAACCTGCAAGTGTCACCGGGTCCATTGTAGCCTCTCTCTGCTTTCTATTTTGATAAAGCCCGGCACGGGCCATCGCGAACTGAACTGTAAGTTGAGTATAGTATAAGTTTTAGGTGCTCAGTTTGTCAATTACAGTAAATACGTTGCATACATCACTTTTTGGGAGAAGACCTTCATGATCATCGTCGCCTGATGCATCCCGCTCTCCCCACGAAGAGCTAATAGCGGAATAAAATACGCCGCGCCAGATGTTCACCTTCTTAGTACGTAAAATTCCAATCCTATCAGAACTGTACTCAGATCAAAATCACCCATCTTCGGGTACTTTAGGATACATCTACGTCAGCAATAGTAGGGATGGAGCTTGCCCCCATCCGGCTCTGGGGGCGAGATCTGGCAGAGATGCAGCATTCTCGGGAACCGGATGGGGGCAAGCCCCATCCCTACTGAAGAGATACTTTAGTAGTTATGCTTTGCGGATAGCTATTTTGTCATGTGACCGGAGCGTATTACATGCATCGTCTTTACATCAATCCGAAAATCAGTGTCAGTATCGTCTTTGTCGTCGCGATGTTCATGAGCATCATGGACGCGACGATTGTAAATGTCGCGCTGCCCTCGTTGAGCCGCCAGTTCAATTTAACGGGCACCTCGATCGACGCGGTCGTCGTCGGCTATCTGGTCAGCCTCGCCATTATCATCCCCGCGTCGGGCTGGCTGGGGGATCGCATAGGCACCAAGCGCGTTTTTCTGTCTGCGCTAGCTCTATTCACTATCTCGTCAGCGTTGTGCGGACTGGCAACAAGCTATCCCATGCTCATCGGGTTCCGTGTGCTACAGGGCGCTGGTGGCGGCGCGCTAACGCCGGTGGGAACGGCTATTTTGTATCGCACGTTCCCGCCTGTGGAGCGCGTCCAGGTGTCGCGCATCCTCAATATCCCGACCGTGTTTGCCCCGGCTACTGGTCCAATCCTTGGCGGCCTGCTCATCGATAAGTTGTCGTGGCACTGGATATTCTATGTCAATGTTCCTATCGGCATCGCCGCTTTTCTCTTCGGCCTGCTCTTCCTGCATGAGCATCGCGAAGACACCGTCAAATCTTTCGACCTTGCGGGTTTTTTGCTGGCTGGCTTCGGCCTCGCCCTGACCATGTATGCCTTGAGTGAAGGGCCGAACGATGGCTGGACCTCTGTCGGCATTCTCGCCAGTGGCATTATAGGCATTGTTACGCTCATTGTCTTCGTCTTCGTCGAGTTGCGTTCGACGCACCCGATACTGGACTTGCGCCTGTTCCGCAATCGGGCGTTTCGCACCAGCAACCTTGTTACGTTGTTCTCCAGCGCCGCCTTTCTTGGGGTGCTCTACGCGGCGCCATTGTTCCTGCAGCAGGCACGCGGCGCCTCAGCGCTTACTTCCGGCCTGACCACGTTTCCTGAAGCGGTCGGCGTGCTGGTCTCTACTCAGATCGCCACGCGCCTCTATCCCACTATCGGGCCGCGCCGCCTCATTATAGGCGGGCTTACGGGCGTCGCCATCGTTATGGCGCTGATGACGCTGATGGGGCACGATACATCTTTCTGGCTGATGCGCGTCCTGCTGTTCCTTACCGGTGCTGGGATGGCCTTCTCCTTTACGTCGGTGCAGGCGGCCTCTTTCGCGACCATCTCGTCGGCTCAGACCGGGCAGGCGTCGGCGCTCTTCAACGCGCAGAGGCAGATTGGTGCTTCACTCGGCGTTGCCCTGATCAGTACCGTTATCAGCGCCGTGGGGTTGACGCAACTCAATGCGAGCGGTGCAGCGGTACCAAATTTCGCGGCCTATCACGCCGCATTCATTGCTGCGGCTGTGCTTGCGCTTATCGCGGCTGGCTTCGGATATGCTGTGCGCGATAGCGACGCTGCATCGACGATGCGCCGCCGGGGCCGATCGGTCGAGCCGGAACGCGTCCCTGATCCTGTGCTGAGCGCAGATTGAAAGAGTAAGAAGGTCGCAAAAAAGCAGTGACGGAGGAGGTGAGTCGGCATGCGCTGTATCGTAATAGGAGCTGGCATTATCGGCGCGTGTACGGCGCTGCGCCTCGCCCAGCAGGGCGCTCAAGTCACTCTAGTAGAGGCGAATCAGCCAGGAGGTGGGACGTCAGGTACGTCCTTTGCCTGGGTGAATGCCAGCGGCAAGCGTCCCCGCGCGTACTTCGAGCTCAATGTCGCGGGCATGCGAGCGCATCGACGCCTGGTCGCCGAATGGCAGCATGCTCCCTGGTTTGTTCCGACTGGTAATCTGACGTGGAAAGATGCGCCCGATGGACACGAGCGGCTCGTTAAACAGACTGAAGAGCTGCGCGAGTGGGGCTATGCGGTTGAGCTCCTCTCACCTCACCAGGTCGTCAGAGACCTTGAACCAGACCTGCTCATCGAGAGGACAGTTGAGGCTGTGGCATTCTATCCCGACGAGGGCCATGTCTATCCCGGGCTGCTGCTGACCTATCTGCTGCGCGCGGCTCGCTCGTTCGGCGTCGAGCTGTGTAGCGATGCGAAGGTGAGCGATTTTCAGACGCGCGGCAATCAAGTGAGCGGGATCGTCCTGGCGTCCGGGAGCCGTATCGATGCCGATGTCATTGTGTGCTGCTGTGGTCATTGGACGGGTGCGGTCCTGCGCTACGTGGGCGTGGATCTCCCGCTGGTCTCGCCGCTTGCGCAGGACTCTCCGGCGGTGGGCCTGCTGGTTCTCTCCTCGGGCATATGCGTTGACATCCGGCGCGTCGTGCATGCTCCCGGCGTCAATATCCGCCCTGACGGTTCCTCCCGCCTGCTCTTGCACAGCGATGAGCTCGATCGCCGCGTCACACTCTTGACGCAACTCTCTCCGCCTCCACAGGCCGCCGAGGCGCTACTGGGAAGGGCGAGCAAGGTTGTGAGGAATATGGAGCGTGCGCACGTCGAGTCCGCGACGCTCGGCATCCGGCCCATCCCCGCCGATGGTCTTCCCGTAGTGGGCTGGACGCCTGGAGTTGAAGGATTATATGTGATTGTGACCCATAGCGGTGTGACGCTCGGACCAGCCCTGGCGGAGATGGCGACCCGGGAGATCAATGGTGCGACAGAGAAGATGCTCGCACCCTTCCGACCCGACCGTTTATTGGCATAAATAATAGAAAAACAATTATCCTATTGCATAACGCTTGACCTGCTCGGATTCGTTCTGGTAGAATGAGACGCACTGGACGGCGTGACGAGTAGTGCGGGTCCTCTCGCTTTTTCTCATTCATAGATCTGTCTCAGGATACTACAATATGCATTTCGAAGAATGGCTTTTTATCGCCTCAATACTACTGCTCCTGAGCATCCTTGCCTGGAAGGTCTCAAGTCGGCTCGGTATACCAGCGCTGCTTCTTTTCCTGGTGATTGGCATGCTGGCGGGCTCTGATGGTCCGGGGGGCATCTATTTTGACGATGCGCTGGCGGCCCAATCGGTGGGAGTTGTCGCCCTGGCCTTCATCCTTTTTGCTGGAGGACTGGAGACTGATTGGAAGGCTGTGCGACCGGCTCTGGGGGGAGCGCTTTCTCTTTCTACCCTGGGAGTACTGCTAACGGCGGCAATCATCGCAGTCTTTGCAATCTGGCTGCTCCATTTCTCATTCGTAGAGGGATTGTTGCTGGGGGCGATAATCTCCGCCACGGATGCCGCCGCCGTCTTTAGCGTTCTGGGCGCCAAAAATATACAACTCACTGGCAGGCTACTCCCGCTGCTCGAATTGGAATCGGGCACCAACGATCCCATGGCCGTCTTTCTCACGATTGGACTGACGAGCCTGCTAACCGATCCTCACGAGTCGATATTCAGTATCCTCCTCCTGTTCGTACAGCAGATGGGCATAGGAACCGCTATGGGCCTGTTGCTTGGCGTGGCCTCGGTCTGGCTGCTCAAGCGCCTGAACCTCGACGTTGAGGGATTGTATCGTGTGTTCACCATCGCGCTCGTCCTGTTCGCCTATGGCCTTACCGCTATGCTCGGTGGCAGTGGCTTCCTGGCGGTCTACGTGGTGGGCGTGCTCCTGGGCAATAGCGCGGTTCAGCGTGTAGAAGACCGGCTCTCGCGCTTTCACGATAGCCTGGCGTGGCTGATGCAGATCGCGATGTTTCTGATACTGGGGCTGCTTGTCTTCCCCGCGCGCCTCCCCGCTGTCTTCGTAAGCGGACTGCTCATTACCGTCGTTGCCGTTTTTATCGCGCGCCCGATCAGCGTGCTCCTGGCTTTGCTTCCGGTAAAGATGAGCTTTCGCGAGAAACTCTTTGTCGGGTGGGTGGGACTACGGGGAGCCGTCCCAATTGTGCTCGCAACCTTCCCGCTCCTGGCCGGCTTGAACAGGGCGTCGTTTCTCTTCGACCTGGTCTTCTTCGTCGTGCTGGCCTCCGTGCTTCTGCAAGGTGCTTCCGTCCCCCTCGTGGCGAAGTGGCTGGGCGTGACCGTTCCCCGGGTCGCCGTTGTAGAGGAAGCAAAGGTGACAGGCTAGCAGGCGCGTCTTGTAAGTTATTCTGCGTCCTCTTGTTATTGCTTGTGCGTTCCGTCGTCGTGCATTGCCTCGGATGGCAATGCGCGACGATGGGGGGTGATCATCTTGACTTGCAGTATCCTCAAACGGATCAATGGAATGGAGAAATGTCTAGTCGCTTGCCAACGCGCCTCATGCCCTTCAACGTATCCCATTCTACAGAATGAAACCGAATAGATCAAGTGATTTTGTATTAGGAAATAATGCTTCTCTATTCGCCCAAATAAAATGCACCCCATGCCTGCAAGCGATTTGCATTTAGTTATGTGTTTCTATATACTGATATAAGCAGCTCTATTGATCCCCATGAAGAAAGGCTACAAAAATGGTAGATAAACCTGAGAAGGGCGGCTATGTACTCGATCCAGAAAGCCCTGCTGAAATGGCGCGTTTGATCCAACTCGATCGTTTTATGACGAAAGGCATGGGCGGTCCTCTTGTGGGCGTGAATGATCTCTCATCTATACATAATGTGCTGGATATGGCCTGTGGGCCTGGCGGTTGGGTCCTCGATGTCGCGTTTGAACATCCTGAACTTGAGGTAGCGGGTGTCGATATTAGCAGAATCATGACCGATTACGCTAGCGCGCGGGCGCGTTCGCAGCAGATCACCAATGCTTCCTTTGAAGTTATGGACATTACAAAGCCGCTCGAATTTTCTGATGGCTCCTTCGATCTCGTCAATGCGCGTTTCCTCTTTAGTGTGCTGAGTCGAGAGCAATGGCCCGCCTTTATTGCTGAATGTACGCGACTTCTACGTCCTGGCGGAACTCTGCGCTTGACCGAACTGATAGATGGAGGAGCAACGAACAGTCCGGCGAAAGAGGCATTGCATGCCTGCTTTTGTGAGGCTCTCTGGCGTACCGGATACGGCTTTTCCGTCAATGGACGGAGTATCGGCGTCACGATCATGCTTCCTCGCTTCCTACGCAATGCAGGCTACCAGGATGTTCGACATCTCATGCATGCATTGGAAGTCTCGACGGGTACCGAAGCGTATTCTGACTTCTATCGCAATTCCGAAGTTATTTACCAGTTGGCGAAGATGTTCTTTATTAACACGTATGCTACAACTGAAGAGGAATTTACACGTCTTTATGAGCAGATGCTCATCGAGCTGCTCGCGGACGATTTCTGTGGTATGTGGCACTATATGACCGCTCTAGGGACCAAAGCTTGATCTTGTTTATAGTCGTGAGAGCGATTGAGCTGGTTTTTGTAATCGTAGACCACATGAGGAGGATAACTGTGGCACAAACCATTGTTCGCGTCCGAACGGTCCAGGATGCCTGCGTGGCTGTGGGCTGGACCGGGCTACGCACGCTCACCATTGATCGCCCAGAGCAGGCAGGAGGCATGGGACTGGGTTTCAGCGGAGGTGAACTGCTTTTGCTTGCTATCGGTGGATGCTATAGCAACGATATCTTCCGCGAAGCTGCGAAACGTGGCATGGTCATCAAAAGCGTGCATGTGGACGTGGAGGCAGATTGGGGTGGTGAGCCGGCTCGCGCGCAAAATGTGACACTTACTCCCCGTATCGAGGCTGAGGCGAGTGAAGCGGAGATTCTCGATTTGATTGCACATACCGATCGCGTTGCGGAGATCCCCAATTCACTGCGGTTGGGAACGCCGGTCAAACTCATCAATGCTCAAGCTATCGAGGTGCAAACGTGAGGGGGAACATCGATACTGGCGAGGTGCGTGTTCCACGACTGGTCGGCGTCTTCGCTGCCAGTCACATCATGATTGCCAAGACTGCCCGTTCACGGTTCTTCAAAGTGATTGATCCTAGCACAGGTCCGAAGTTTTCTGTCTTGACGACCCCTACCACCATACCTCACCCGCGAAGATCTTACTGCGCAGCAGGCCGTCCCGAGCAATGAGCGTATCGGAGCCAAATCATAATGACGAACGAGAGAGAATAAAATGGCCCACTCGACAAGATCACGGTAAGCTTGTACCCAGGAAGGACTGGTAGGTGTGCCACCTTCATTAGTGATCTTAAGCAATGATTAACCAATATTGGCGAGCGACTCCGAAACCGGCTCAGGTGTAGGCATCATCTCTTCCTCGGTTGGCTTGTAGGCATACTTGTCGGCGCGCCCACCGGGCAGAAGGAACATCGTCGCGAGTCCGATCAGGGCGAGTGCAAGCATCAAGCCATACACCCAGAACAGGCTCTGCGAGAGCGCGTTCTGTAGTTGTGTCAGGAATGCAAGCGGCAACGAGGCCCGTAGATCAGGCGTGAGCAAGACATTCGCGGGCGCAATGGTTTTAGGCAAGCGGCTGGCGATATCCGCAAAATGTGCGTAGATGGGGGCGAAGCGCAGAGCCATCTGAGCATTCAGAATCGTCCCCATAATAGCAACGCCAACTGTCCCGCCCATCGTGCGAAAGAACTGTGTGCTTGCCGTTGCAACGCCGCGCAGGTTCCACGGGACAGCATTCTGCACCGAGAGAATGAAGACGGAGCTTGCGAAACCAAGTCCAGCGCCAATAAATGCCATCGCAACGATGATAAAAGAGAGGCTCGTCTGTGCATTGAAGAGCATTGTCATAGCTACCCCGAGCGTCGCTGCGAACATGCCAAACACCGCCGTGATCCGGTAGCCATAGCGAATGACGATCTTTCCGCTCATGGCCGCAGCGATAGGCCATGCTAGCAGCAAAGGGCCAAGCGTGATACCTGCACTCGTCGCGCTCCCACCTTTGACGCCCTGCACAAAGAGCGGAACATACGTAGTCACGCCAAACATAAGCACGCCCAGCGCAACACCGCCAATGCTCGAAATGGTGATGATACGATTCCCGAAAAGAACCAGAGGAAGAATTGGCTCGGCTGCCCGTTGCTCGCTACGAATGAAAAGCACAAAGAGCACGATAGCTGCGACGAAGAGGCTGATACTCTGGTACGATGTCCATGCCCATGTCGT
Organism: Ktedonobacteraceae bacterium; assembly: GCA_034438015.1. Classification (GTDB taxonomy): domain Bacteria; phylum Chloroflexota; class Ktedonobacteria; order Ktedonobacterales; family Ktedonobacteraceae; genus JACDAE01. The sequence goes on from DAOTTD010000138.1 coordinate 18,561, forward strand.
GCCGCCTTGCAGCAGCGCGAAGAGGAGCGCGACAATACATCCCGTTAATGTAACGGTGCCGAGATAGTCCAGGTGGTGCTTCACGCGCTCAACAGTCTCTTTAAGCGTGAAGATGAGCAACAGCATCGATACCAGACCAAAAGGTATGTTGACAAAGAAGACCCAGCGCCATGAGAAGTGGTCGACGATCAAACCGCCAACGAACGGTCCGACAACGCTTGACAGGCCCCACACGCCGCTGAACAGGCCCTGCACCTTCGCTCTTTCTTCCAATGTGAAGATATCACCGATGATGGTGAGGACGATTGGCAGGACAGCACCCGCGCCCAGCCCTTGAATGGCGCGGAAGATAATCAGTTGCTCCATCGACTGCGCTGCACCCGATGCCGCTGAGCCGATGAGAAACAGCGAGGCGCCAAAGAGAAAGAGCGGTTTGCGTCCGTAGAGGTCCGCGAGCTTACCATAAATCGGGACCGTCGTCGTAGAGGTCAGCAGGTAGATCGAAAACACCCAAGAATAGAGTGTGATGCCCCCCAGTTTCCCAACGATGCTCGGCATGGCGGTACCAACAATCGTAGTATCGAGCGCTGCCAGCGCCATACCGAGCATCAGTGCGATGGTAATGATAATTTTTGCCTGTCTGGTCATTCCTGTTATCCTTGTGAAATAGATCGATGCGCTATGTGTAGAGTTGCCATTCATAACGTCGAACGACAATGAAGGCCCTATTGAGTTGGATATATCTTTGTAGCACTGTAAATGAGAGGATATTGTGAATGATGCCCTCTTCTTTCGCTAACATCTGTTATGTCAGTATTTATTCCTGTTCCCTGCCGGAGATGTGCGGCACAGCTCTTCACGAAAACTATTGGAACTCTCTCATGTGTTTCCCATAGAAAATCAATGGGTCTGGCATAAGCTTGTGGTGATGGGAAAAGAACCCTCACAGCATAGCACTTACGGACGCGCTCAAGGATGCCTTTCAAACAAATCGCCTTCCTTAGAAAAAGAGGAGCGTCACGTGAAACATACAAGGAGAACAGCGATATGGCTGATACGGATCTAGTAGATGCAACACTGACGATCCCTCAGCGCGAGGCTGAGAAGCCGCCAGCACCACAGGGAATAAAGCGCTGGCTGGCCTGGCACCGCCTGGCGCTCATGGGCATCACACTAGTCTCAATTTTCATGAACTTCTATCAATTGGGCGCGAATGGTTACAGTTCATATTACCCTGCCGCGATCAGAAGTATGATGGATAGTTGGCATAATTTCTTCTTTGCGGCTTATGATCCGGGTGGCTTCGTGACAATCGACAAGCCACCGGTAGGTTTCTGGTTGGAGGTTGCCAGCGCCAGGATCTTCGGCTTCAACTCCGTGAGTATCCTGTTGCCCCAGGCGCTGGCCGGGGTGCTTGCGGTCTTGCTTCTCTATCACCTGGTCCGACGCCACTTTGGGGTGGTAGCCGGCCTACTAGCAGCTCTAGCCCTGGCGGTCAGCCCGATCAGCGTTGTGACCAATCGTAACATTACGATCGATAGCATCCTGGCCCTGACCCTGCTTTTTGGAGCCTGGACCGTCATGCGCGCGGCTGAAACGGGTCGCTTGCGTTGGCTTTTGCTGACCGCGGTCATCGTAGGTATCGGCTTCAACATCAAGATGCTGGAGGCCTACCTGGTGGTTCCTGCCTACGGGCTGCTCTACCTGCTGGCCGCACCCAGGAGCATCTGGAACCGCCTCGCGCACCTGGCGATAGCGGGGGCTCTGCTGCTGGTGATCTCGCTTTCCTGGGTGGTAGCCGTAGACCTCGTCCCGGCGTCGCAAAGACCCTATGTGGGTTCGACGCAGAATAATTCGGAGCTCAGTCTGGCCCTGGGTTACAATGGTATCCAGCGTCTCCTGGGACAATCCGGGGGTGGTGCCGGCATGAACCATCCCACGAACGCTTCTAACAGTTCTGGAAACAGCGGAGGGTTCACACCTCCTACAAACAGTGGATCAACCAGTAGCGGAAGCAGTGGAACACGACCCCAGCCACCGTCAGGGAGTTTTGGCGGCCCTGGTGGCCCCGGCGGTCCCGGAGGTGGTGGCCCCGGCGGTGCAGGTGGGCTCTTTGACATTGGAACTGCAGGACCACTGCGCCTCTTCATTCAACCACTGGCGGGACAGGTCGTCTGGTTCTTGCCGCTGGCGATCCTGGGGGCCGTCGCTCTTGCCTGGCAACGACGACCGCGCTTCCGCGACGACCGGAAGCAGCAATCGCTCGTCCTCTGGGGCACGTGGCTGCTGACCATGGGCATCTTCTTTAGCGTGGCGGGTTTCTTCCACCAGTATTACATGACAGAGCTCTCACCAGCCATCGCGGCGCTGTTCGGGATCGGCCTGGTAACGATGTGGCAGGACTACAAGCGCGGTGGCTGGAGAAGCTGGTTGTTGCCCATAGCGATCGCCGTCACCATAGCGGAGCAGATCTATGTGCTCACCAACTATCCCGCGTGGGGCAAGGTGTTGATCCCCATCCTGGCCGGTCTGGGCATCATTGCGGTGGGAGCGCTTCTGGGTGCCCGCATCTTCCCACGGCTCAGGCTCAAGGCCCGCTACCTCCTGCCTGTGCTCAGCCTGGGAGTATTGACCCTGGTGATTACCCCGACGGTCTGGGCAACGATCCCTGTCCTCACGAGTACCAGCGCGGATACGCTGGTGGCGGGACCGACCAGCACGAGTAGCATAAGCTTCAATACTGGGAGCGGACAAAATACCACCGGTGGGCCAGGTGAGGGTACCACCAGTGACTCAGCCCTGCTGAGCTACCTGGAGGCCCATCAAGGTACTGCGAAATACCTGGTCGCCGTGGACAGTTCGCATCAGGCTGATTCGATCATTCTGGCAACGAACAAGCCGGTGATGACCCTGGGAGGCTTCTCTGGCAACGATCCCATCCTGACGACGAGTCAGCTCGCGGCGCTGGCGAAGAGTGGAACCATACACTTCTTCTTACTCAGTGGCTCCGGCGGACCTGGCGGCGGCCAGAGCCAGAGTTCGCTGACCACCTGGATCAAGCAGCACTGCAAAGTAGTCACGATCAGTGGCGGCTCAACACAGTTGTATGAGTATACGGCTTCATAATACGAACCTTTGATAGGCTCTGAGAGTCTGGGTACCGCTTCACTATAAGGGGCAGTACCCGGCTCCCGATAACTCTTTGCTGAATGGAAATTTCATGATGATGAACATACAAGAAAAGATTGAAGACATCTCTCTCATGGAACCACTATCCCATACCCGTTATCCAGAAGCAGAACTGATCCGCTCCTATGGGGGGAATAGTCTTGCGTTCTTTGGTCTGTTCCCGCAAAATCTGCATTTTCTGACCCCTGACGGAGCCGGTCTGGTGAACTATCGCCTGGTGAACAAGGTTGCCGTGGTGCTGGGAGATCCGGTATGTGCGCCAGAGGCAATCGAGAAGGTCGTACAGAGCTTCCTCGATTACTGCGCCTTCTATCATTGGCGAGTCGCTTTCTATCAAGCCTCTGCTGAATACCTGCCTGCGTATCGTGCTCTTGGCCTGCATGCCTTCAAGATAGGGGAGGAGGCGATCCTCAACCCTCAGACCTTTACCCTGCGTGGCTCAGCTATAGCCAACGTGCGGATCAGTGCTCGCCGTGCTGAACGCGATGGGATCAGCATTCAGTGGTATGAAGGCGTACCCCCCACGACAGTAATGCGGTCCCTCGAAGATGTCTCTCGCGCCTGGCTGGAGCATAAAGCGGGCAAGGAGACAGCAGAGACAGGCTTCAGTACGGGAAGGCTGGACGATGTGATGGAGAGTGCTGAGCTGGCTGAAAGAACTGCCTCACCATCGGTAAGCGTCTCCGGGAGTGGCGCCCCACGTTTTGTAACGGCTGTCGTGACAACGAATGCTGGCACCGCGTGTGCCTTCGTGACCTTCACCCCCATTTATGCTGCCCCGATCGGCGAGGACGCCCGACCAGGAACACAGGGGTGGGGATGGAGCCTCGACCTGATGCGTCGAACCTCAGATGCACCGCCGGGAGTGATGGAACTGGTACTGGTGCGCGCGCTTGAGCGTTTTCGGTTGTGTGGTGCACAGGTCGTCAGTATGGGGCTGGCAGCGCTGGCCGATACCAGCCAGGAAATGACTGCAGGCCAACGCCAGCTTGTTGGTATGATCAGCGATCGCCTCCACATGTTAGAGGGACGCCAGACGCTCTTCAAGTTCAAACAGAAATTTCATCCCTGCTGGCAGAGCCGGTATCTTGTCACCAATGCCACGCTGGCCCTGCCACGAGTCGCACTGGCGGTCCTTCGTCTACGCAACTACTCAGGTGGTGGAGTGACAAGATTGGTGCGAGGTTCCGATAAGTCATGAGGAATGAGTCTGTGTGTAGAGAACACTCACAGGAGGAGCGGTCCTTGCAAGAGACGAGAGAGGTACAGTCGCTGGGAGCCCCATCCACTAAAGGCTCTGATATTGTCTGGCGCAGCACCTTCTGGCAGTTTCTGCGCTTCTGCCTGGTAGGCGGGACGAACACGGCCATTGATATACTGACCCTCAATGTCCTGCTGTGGAGCTTTCCTACAGACAACGCGCTGATGCTGGTGGTATACAATTCCGTTGCCTACACGGGCGGCGCGATGAGCAGCTTTTTCCTGAACAAGTACTGGACATTCAGGCACAGGCAGAGAACGACAGGGAGGGAGGTGAGACGCTTTGTCACCCTCCTGGCGCTCGAAATCCTGTATAGTAATGGCCTGGTGTGGCTCGCAGGGAAGGCGCTGCAGCCTTTGATCACCAATCCCATCCTGTGGGGCAATGCTGCAAAACTCCTGGCCGTGGCCGGTAGCGCTGTTCTGTCATACGCCGGTATGCGCTTCTGGGCCTTTGCTGGCCGCTCACGCGATCTCCCGAGACAACGAATAAGTTGACAATACCCTACAACCCCATCCAGCCCGAAATTTCAGCCGGGTGCCGGTTGGTCACCTGCCCATAGGAGCTCGCATAGAACAACAGCGGGCTGCCCTGGCGAACCTGTACATACTCGGCCTGCCCAATAAAAAGAGTGTGATCGCCCGCCGGGTGGACGTCCACCACACGGGCGACCAGATGGGCAATCGCTCCTTTCAGGAGTGGGACGCCGTTCTCCCAGACAAAGGCGATTTCAAGCCCATCCATCGGGCGACCTCCAAAGTGACGGCTCAACGCCTCCTGATCATCGGAGAGCATACTGACGCCGTAGCGAGCGCCGACGGCGAGCCGTTTGTACATATGGGCATGTTGCCCGACGGAGATCAGCACCAGTGGCGGCTGTAACGAGACCGACATGAAGGCGTTAGCGGTCATACCGTGAGCATGCTCATCGTGAGCAATCGTGATCACCGTCACACCGGTGGCGAAACGACCGAGCGTCTGACGGAACAATTGGACATCAATCTCGAGGTGTTGCTGCATACGACGGCCCTCCTTATAATAATATGCTATACGCCTGGTTTACAGCATCTGCAACCGGGGCGATTTACTCCTCAGTTTACCACAAGTGAGAAAGAGGACTGGCGATATGCGGGTCTCCAGCAAGGAAATCGCCCTGGCCTCCCTTGCTGGAGGTTGTCCCGCGCCTATTTGTTCAGGTGGGCCAGCACGTAATTGACATCATCAGGGTTGATCAGATCAGAGACAGTCCAGCCATCGATGCCATACTCCGCCATGCAGGTGTCGACAAAGCCCTTCATGCGGTCGCTCAAGCCGGAAGCTGCGGCAACGTTGAGCGCGATCAGGCGATTCTCTTCAGTCGAGCCGGCATAGTTGATCTCATAGAGTTCATGGCGACTGCCGAACTCGCTGCCAACCGCGTCCCAGAGGAGCTTCATCAACTTGATGCGGTCCAGCGCATCGTAGCCGTTCGAGCCGCGGACATACTTCTCAAGGTAGGGGCGCAGCTCCGGGTTCTTGAAGTCGACGACGCTGGAATTGAGATAGATCATGCTGCTCGCCAGCGTCTGTTCAATCAAGTTCTTCACGACAGGGTAGAAGTGCGGTGCAAACACCTGGTAAGCCGAGGCCGCCTCCATATTGGGCAGGACACACCCGTTCGTCCACGGCTCCGCATTGCGCGCCATCGCCTCCGTCAGGCTCCAGAACAGGTTGCGATAGGAAATGACCTCCCCGACGCGAGTCTGCACGCCGCGATAATCCTTTGTGCCGGTCGCTTCGACGGCCTTGAGCATGAGCCCCGCGATAAATTCAAGCTTGACGGCCAGGCGGGTGCAGCCCTGCAGGAGGGCCCGCGGCAAGAAGCCGGTCTTGGGAAAGAAGTTGTTGGCCCTTTCAACATCCTTGCAGACGAAGACATCCTCCCAGGGGATGAAGGCGTTATCGAGCACAAAAATGGCATCATTCTCATCGAGGCGGCTCGAGAGGGGGTAGTCGAAGGGGCTCCCCATCACTGCCGCAGCATTCTCGTATGATGCGCGTGAAATCAGCTTGACGCCCTGTGTGTTCATGGGCACCATGAAGACGACGGCATAGCGCGGGTCCTGCACCGGGATCAGTCCATGATGCGCCACAAACGTCGCATGCGTCAGCGCGGAGCCTGTGGCGACCACCTTCGCGCCACTGACGTAGATGCCTCCATCGGTCTCTTTCTCGATGTGGACGGTTACCTCGGCTCGCTCATGAATGCCACGATCACGATCGACGGGGGGATGGATGATGGCGTGGTTGAGATAGAGCACCCGCTCCTGCGCCTTTTTGTACCACGCGCGCGCGTTCGCCTCGAACGGCTGATAAAATTCGGAGTTGGCGCCGAGCGTCGCGAGGAACGAGGCTTTGTAGTCCGGCGAGCGGCCCAGCCAGCCATACGTCAGGCGCGCCCAGGCGGCAATCGCGTCGCGAGCGGCAAGTTGCTCTTCCCAGCTCTTAGGCGCCTTGAAATACCTGTGGGTACGACCGCCTGAGCCCGTATCGGTCTCGGTGGTCAGGATGTCCTGCAGGGCAGGGTCGTGTAAGGCATCATACAAACGCGCGATCATGCGGGCAGTATTGCGGAAGGCCGGATGGGTGGTCACGTCCTTGACGCGCTCTCCGTAGATCCAAATCTCGCGTCCATCACGCAGGCTTTCCAGATATTCCTCGCCGTTCATCGGACGACCGGTAGTTACCTGGGAGTTTGCAGCGTCGATAGTCATGGTCTCCTCCTGTTCTCGGTTCTACCTGATTTTCAAAATGATGCACTGTGCTTTTGCGTGGTGTAAAAGTGCGGCTAGCGCTCAGCGTTTCTTCTGGTACAGAAATTGCATACAAATAACGTTGGATTGCTGGCAGTATACACAATGCAATGGATTTTTTTCAAGAGTTTCCTCCTATAAATATGACCTCTTTCTAAAAATCTGTATACAGCTTCAAAATTTGAAGGTCTATTAAACCTGCCTGTCAGGCAAAGTGCTGACGCTTGACAATCGAAATCAGTCAGTGTATACAATGAATGTGGTTATGCGAGGGCGATAATCCGCAAAGCGCGTTTTAGCGATCTCAACCCTATCAACCGCGCTATGCCCTCAAAAAGTGTATACATATTTCCGTACCGCCTTGCTTACACACATGTCAACGTAGGACGTTCAGCATGTAGCGAAACGATATTACGCCTATGCAATTCCAGTCTATCGGCACCCGCGAGGGGAGAATCGTCATCGCCCAGGTGTACGAATACCTGCGACGGCAGATCCTTGATGGAACTCTGCCGCCTGGGACCGTACTCTCCCAGGTGCAGATTGCGCAGCAACTCGGAGTGAGTCGCACTCCGCTAAGAGAGGCCCTGCGACTTCTCCAGGAAGAACGGCTCGTCCTGGCCGAGCATAACCTTCGTATGCGCGTCACCGGTATCAATCTCGCGGAGCTGGAAGCGTTGTACGCCAGTCGTATTATGCTTGAGCCGCTCGCTCTTGCGCTCACCGTTCCTCATCTCACCTGCGACGACCTCGACGCTCTCGACCACGCCATGGACGCCATGGACGCGGCCAATACACGGCGCGATAGCGACGCATGGGAACAAGGGAATAGGCGATTTCACGAACTCCTTGCGCTCCACGCGCAGGAGCATATTCGCGCAACGATCAAACGCGCCATCGATGCCAGTGAGCGTTACCGCCGTATCATGCTTCGCACAACCCCGCATGCGCCCGCCGTGGCTGAGGCTGAACATGCAGCTATCCTGGCTGCATGCCGTGAACGGACAGGTGATACAGCGATAGAACTGCTCGCGCGCCATTTGGCGCGCACCGTGCTGACTGTCATCGCCCAGGTTGCGCCCGAATATGAACCAGCGGCGGTGCGGACGGCCCTCAGGCTCATAACAGGAAAAGCAAACAGTTCAAGCCAACTAAAGTAAGCAGCCATGAGCCACTGTAGGGCCAATATCTCTCGAAGGAGGCACATATGTCTATTGTGAACGTCAAACAGGTATCGCATGTCGCATTGAAAACGCAGAATGTGGAGCGTCAGGCAGCCTTCTATACCAATATGGTAGGGCTTGGCGAGACGCAGCGCGATAGCGTGGGCAGGATCTACCTGCGCTGCAACGCGAATCACCACGCGCTTGTGCTCGTCCCCGCCCAGGGCAATGGCATTGACCATTATGCGCTGGATGTCGGCGACGCGGCGGCATTGGAGGCGGCAGCGACAGCGCTGGCGCGGGCGGGCATCGCTTATGAAAGTGAGGAAAATAGCGAACTCGGTCAGGGTACATCTTTACGCTTGCGCGACCCTGATGGCTATGTCGTAGAATTAATTGGAGGGATGGAACAGGTTGCTCCAACTTATGGGCCGCGTGCGGTTCAACCTCGCAAACTGGGCCACGTCACCTTGCTGGTCGGCGATTGCAAACGCAGCGCCGAGTTCTATAGCGAGGTACTGGGGTTCCGCATTTCCGACTGGGTAGACGACATCTTCCTCTGGGTGCGCTGCAATCCTGATCATCACGGCCTGGCCTTTGCCAGGACGGGCTCCGTTAAGATGCATCATTTTGCCTTCGAGGTAGTGGACTTCTCCTACCTTGCACGGCAGGCCGAACACCTGATGCAGAATGGCCATGTACTGCTCTACGGACCCGGCAGGCACGGCCCGGGCCAGAACAAGTTTGAATATTTCAGGGACCCTGAGGCGAACCTGATCGAATTTATGTGCGACCTCCAGCAAATCTGGGATGACGCAACCTATGTTCCCAGGGTATGGAGTTCACAGGAGCGCTGGGTAAACATGTGGGGGCCTGACGGCCCGGCCGATTTTGTCTAGAAAAGCGCCCGGGGATAGGTATTGTAGTGGGGTTGGGCATCCCCATTGCCGCTGATCTGGGGGTCTCTGGTGGCTATAGCTTACCGCCAGATTATTCCTTGCCTCCCCTGGCCTTGACCTTGCATGAAGCCCTCTTGTTGCGCCTGGCCCTCTCGAGTCTCTCACAACTCAGTGAGACGCCCTTTAAACAGGAACGCGAGTGAGGCTTATCTCTGGTTGACAGGGGATGCGCTTCCTGTTATGCTTCCTTCTGGGAAACGGACGGAAGAACATCTGAGGGATCTCACGCATCAAAGGTGGGGACTATGCAATCGTCAGCTACGTGGCGTGAATGGTTGGGCAGAAGGATCAAGAACGGAAAGGAGCGACAACGCATTGCCGCTGAAGTGGGCGTCACTCCGACAACCATCATGCGTCGGGTGAACCAGGAGTCCACACCGCGCCTGCGGCATCTTCGCCAACTCGTGCTCGCCGTGCCCGATGCGTCCGAGACACTTCGAGCACTCATCGAGCAAGAATTTCCCGATTTTTTGACCCACGTCCCTGCTGCCTTGAACACCGATGTCCTCACCACGATTCCAGGTGCATTCTACATCCGCATTTTGCACACGCATGTCACCATCGATCCACGCCTTCGCTTCATGGGACTGTGCGACTTTATCCTGCAACAACTGCTCACACAGCTGGATTCCGAACGCGCCGGGATGGCAGCCATTGTGGCAAGCTGTATGCCTCCATCCGTTTGGGGGCAGGTTCACAGTCTGCGCGAGCGAGTGGGACGAGGAACGCCTCCCTGGGAGGCGCAGTTAGAGCTGCAAGCGATCCTGCTGGGAGCCGAGTCGCTCGCCGGCTCTGCGGTGAGTTCTGCTCACCTGGTCATGAACGCACACTTCGATGATCAAGTAGGGATCACACCTGGCTATCGTGGTCCCTGGGAAGAGAGTGCTGTTGCGGTTCCCATCATGGACGCAGGAAAGATCGCAGGGAGTCTGCTCGTCTCCAGTACACAGCCAGATTTTTTTCGCGAGGGGCATCTCGCGTTGATCCAGAACTATGCGGACCTGCTCAGTCTCGCCTTTGAGGGGAATGCCTTTTATGACCCGGGGCAGATTAACTTGTGGCCCTTGCCACAGGCGTCAGTCCAGCAACCTGCTCTTGCCCAGCTTGGGCGACGAGTCCTGGCTCTCGTCAAGCAGGACTCGCTCAATTTCGAAGAGGCGGAACAACGCGTGTGGCAGCAGATAGAACAGGAACTATTCTATCTTTTTGCTCACACAGAAATGGAAGAGACTTCTATAGAGGAAGAAAGGAAAGGGAATAATGACCACATCCAACGATTCGGCCCACCATGAGAATAGCTATTTTTCCGACCAGGAAAGTGGGGCTGAAATGGCTCGCCTCCTGGATCAAGATCGTCTGATGACCAGGAGTATGGGAGGACTATTCTCGGAACGGTCCGACCTAGCAGGGATCCACCGTCTCCTGGATATCGCCTGTGGCCCCGGGGGCTGGGCACTAGAGGTGGCCTATAGCGATCCCGCGCTGGAAATAGTGGGTATCGATGTGAGCCAACAGATGATTGAGCATGCACGCGTGCAGGCACAGGTGCAAGGATTGCACAACGCCTCCTTCCTGCTAATGGACGCGCTACAGCCCCTGGAATTCCCCAGCGAGTCGTTTGACCTGGTCAATATTCGGTTGCTGGGATTTCTTCCGCCAGACGCCTGGCCCAGGCTGCTACAAGAATGCCTGCGGGTGACACGGCCGGGGGGCATCTTTCGTTGGACAGAAAGCGAAGTGGTGACCAGCAACAGTGCGGCGGTCGAGAAAATGTGGAGTTGGTTCGCACTTTCGCTCAAACGAGCGGGACAAAGCTTTTCTCCAGACGGGCGGCTGTTTAGTCTCACACCAGTGATGAAGTTACTCCTCCGTCAAGCAGGGTATCGAAACATCCAGCATCAAGCGCATGTCTTTGAAGGCTCGGTAGGTACCGAGACGCACGACGGTTTTTGCCGCGATTTGCGGTTCGCGTTTAAATTATTTCAGCCTTTCTTTCTCAGTGTTGGGGTCACGACGCAGGAAGAAGTCGATCAGGTCTATGAGCAAATGCTCGTCGATCTGCTCAAGGAGGACTTTTGTGCGATGCAGTTCCTGCTTACGGTTTGGGGAGAGAAGCCGTGACCTGGATTGGAAGAGTCTGCATCTCCACCCAGGGTTGTGAGGCAATCTCGCTTTGCTGTGAGGCAATCGCGCCTTGCTGTGAGGCAATCGTGAGATGGATGTACGATACTCAGAATATCATATGAAAAGAAGGATCGAGACCGGGATCCGTCTTCGAAGCAACCGATACTGACCTTTGTAAGGGTGGCCAACCAGATATTCACAATGATGACTTCGATGACCATCGTTAGCTCGTCGACTTCTCGGCCCCAACGTAGGAGCCTCCTTGCTATCAATCGATAGCGTTTTTTTAGGAGAGCAATTCTATGGATACGACGCACGAGCGTGATGGTCTTGATCCTTCCCATCACTCCTACCCTCTCTATGATAGTCGCTGGGAGCATGATGCCTGTGGTGCTGGTTTTCTTGCTCATGTCTCTGGCCAGGCGAGTCATTTCATCGTAGAAGCAGCCCTGGAAGCGCTTGCGCGCCTTACTCACCGTGGGGCGCAAGCTGCAGATGCCCGGACAAATGATGGCGCTGGCATTATGACGCAGATCCCCAGAGCTTTGCTCTGCGAGGAACTTGAGCAAAAGCGTATTACCATCGCCAGCCCCCAGGATCTGGCTGTCGGCATGATCTTTCTCCCCTCGCAAAAAAACTCTCCTGATGCTTATGCAGAGAGTCGGCAGATTATTGAGCAGACACTGAAGGAAGTTGGCCTTGTTTTTCTCGGCTGGCGCAGCCCTCCCATTGATGGTTCTGTTCTAAGTGCACACGCCAGAGAAACTGCACCAGACATTGCACAAGTATTGCTCGCGCGTCCCGACGAGCTTGCTCTTGATCACTATGCGAGAACGTTGTATTATGCTCGTCGCCTGATCGAGCGGCGACTCCGTGATGCGCACCTGGCTGATTGCTACATTGTCTCCCTTTCTCATACAACGCTTATCTACAAGGGATTGCTGGCACCAAAAGAACTGGCGCGCTTCTATCTCGACCTGGCTCATCCTCGCTATACCAGCGCTCTGGCCATTTTTCACCAGCGTTACAGCACCAATACCTTCCCGGCCTGGCCTCTTGCTCAGCCGATGCATTTGCTGGCACACAATGGTGAAATTAACACGGTCCAGGGCAATCAAAATTGGATGCAGGCTCGCGAAAAGGGGCTCAGTTCTCCACTCTGGGATGGGAAGGTAGAAGATCTCTTACCTGTTGTGCAGCTAGATGCAAGTGACTCAGCGCGACTCGACAATGTGCTTGAACTGCTGGCTTATTCGAATCGTGATCTGCTTCATAGTATGCAGATGCTTATTCCGCCTGCCTGGGAAAAGGACCCCTCACTGGATGAGGCACAGCGAGCATGGTGTGAATATCACGCAGGCATCATCGAGCCGTGGGATGGTCCGGCTGCTCTCGTCTTTAGCGATGGGCGTATTGTAGGTGCGGCTCTGGATCGTCATGGATTGCGTCCGGCGCGTTACACGCTCACCTCTCAAGGGTTCCTGATCGTTGCCTCAGAGACCGGTGTGCTGGACTACGAGCCAGATGAGGTTCTGGAGCATGGACGATTAGGACCGGGCGAGATGATTGCGGTCGATGTAGAGCGTGGGCTTGTATTGCACAACGATGAGATCAAAGACTCCCTGGCCCGGCGTCGGCCCTACAAGCAGTGGCTGGAGGAGCATCTGACGCATCTGGCTGACCTGCCGCTCGTGTCCGATACGTCTCCTCAGGGGGTTTTGGAGGCTGGCGCTCTGTTCGCTCGTCAGCAGATCTTCGGTTATACCCATGAGGATGTTGAGATGGTGCTGCGCCCCATGCTCATAGAGAAGAAAGAGCCCACCTGGAGTATGGGTGATGATACACCACCGGCTGTCCTCTCATCACAACAACGTTCTTTCTCGGATTACTTCCGCCAGCGTTTTGCCCAGGTGACCAATCCTCCCATTGATCCTCTACGCGAGCGTCTTGTGATGTCACTCGATTGTTATCTTGGACCACGCGAAAGCTTGTTGACGGAGACTCCCTTGCACGCTCATTTGCTGCATCTGGAGAGCCCTCTCTTGACCGAGGCGCAACTGGCAACCTTGCGTCATCTTGATGATCCACGTTTCCATGCGCAGACGCTCAGCACCACCTTTGAGGTGACTGCTGGACCAGAAGCACTCGAAGCGGCCCTTGACCGTTTGGAACAGAACGCCATCAACGCCGTTACTTCGGGCGTGACATTACTCATCTTGAGCGATAATGATGCGACGGACTTGCTAGAGAGACGTCAGGCTCCCATGCCTATGCTTATTGCGGTAGGGGCCGTGCATCGCGCGCTTATTCGCCAGGGTCTGCGCACGCGCACATCGATCATCTGTGAAACTGGTACGGTATGTGATGTGCATCAAATTGCTCTGGTGCTTGGTTACGGCGCTGAGGCGATCGTACCAACACTGGCATTGGCCAGTGTACTGCCCTGGCTGGTGAGCGCAAGCTGGAACATCTAACGCCCCAGCAGGCAGTGGCAACCTACTTCCACGCTAGCGAAGATGGTCTCTGCAAGATCATGGCGCGCATGGGCATCTCGACCGTGCGTAACATTGTTGGAGCGGGGCAGTTTGAGGTGCTCGGCCTCGACCCGGTTTTCGTTGAGCGCTGCTTCGCGGGTTCCGCTGTGTGTCCCGGCAAAGTCACGCTGAAAGATGTCTGCGAAAAGATCATCAAGTACCGCGAGACGCTCCAACAGGAACCGGAGACTGATGAGATCAGTGGGCAGCGACGAACTCTTGTGAGAAAACACCTGACTGATCCGGGCCGTGTTCGCTTCCGCCGCGATGGCGAGTACCATGCCTATAATCCGCTCATTATTCGTGCGCTACAAAAAGCGGCGCACAGTGGCCGCATGGAGGACTATCGCCAGTTCGTCTCTCTCGTCTACAACAGGCCTCCTACCGCGCTGCATGATCTGCTCTCTTTTGCGCCAACCACGCCTATTCCTCTGGAACAGGTGGAACCGATGGAGGCGATCCGCGCACGTTTTGTGATCGCGGCGATGTCGGTTGGTGCCCTCAGCCCCGAAACGCATCGTACGATTGCCGCTGCAATGAACCGTATTGGCGGTCGGAACAATACAGGTGAAGGCGGTGAAGACCCGGCCTGGTATCATGAAACGTTGGAGGGGTATCCCGTCAGTAGTAAGATCAAGCAGGTTGCTTCGGCGCGCTTCGGCGTCACCACGGAGTATCTGGTGCGGGCCGAAGAATTAGAGATCAAGATGGCACAGGGATCAAAGCCCGGTGAGGGAGGCCAATTGCCTCCCAGCAAAGTCACGCCATTTATTGCGCGGCTGCGTCATACCATACCCGGAATTCCCCTGATCTCGCCACCGCCCCACCATGACATCTACAGTATCGAAGATATTGCTCAATTGATCTATGATCTGCACCAGGTCAACCCCAGGGCCAGCGTCGGTGTCAAGCTGGTCTCCAGCATTGGTGTTGGTACCATCGCTGCTGGTGTAGCAAAAGCCCACGCCGACTACGTTTTGATCAGCGGCCACGACGGGGGCACCGGGGCGGCACCGTTGCAGTCGATTAAACATGCAGGTATGCCGTGGGCGCTTGGCCTTGCCGAGACGCAGCAGGTGCTGGTGAAGAACGGCCTGCGTCAGCGCGTGAAAGTGCGCGTAGACGGTGGCTTGAAGACCGGACGTGATGTGATCATCGGCGCGATGCTGGGCGCGGAAGAATTCGCATTTGGCACCGCAGCCCTGGTTGCACTTGGTTGTGATATGGCGCGTCAGTGTCATCTCAATACCTGTTCCGCTGGCATTGCAACGCAGAGAGAGGAGCTGCGGGCGAAATTCGCCGGGAGACCTCAGTTCCTCATCAACTACCTGACGCTGATAGCTGAAGAGGTGCGTGAATTGATGGCACAGCTAGGCGTAGCACGTCTGGATGATCTGGTAGGATGGACCGACCTGTTACGCTGTGATGGAGACGGGAGCATTGATGTTGATGCACTGCTCGTCTCGCTGCCCGAGGAGTCATCTCCCGAAGCTCACAGCAAAGAACTCCTCTCACCTCTCGCCGAAGCGTTACTGGCCGAAGCGGAGCCAGCGCTTGCCGGTGAACGCAGTGTAGTAACACAGCATGTCATTCACAATGCTGATCGCTCGGTTGGAGCTAGCCTCGCGGGAGAAATCGCGCGCCGCTACGGAAATGTGGGCCTACCAGGGGTAAGCATCACCTGTTCGTTCCAGGGAGCGGCAGGACAAAGCTTTGGCGCTTTCAGCGTACCCGGTATGCGCCTCGTGCTCAAGGGAGAAGCAAACGACTACGTGGGCAAGTGTATGACCGGCGGGCAGATCATTATCACACCGCCTGCTGAGGCCACCTTCGCCTCGCAGGAAAACACGATCCTGGGGAATACCGTCCTTTATGGTGCGACGGGAGGATATCTCTTCGCTGCTGGACGTGCCGGTGAACGTTTCGCCGTACGTAATAGTGGTGCGGTCGCTGTTGTCGAGGGCGTCGGTGATCACGGCTGTGAGTATATGACCGGCGGGCTGGTCGTCGTTCTTGGCGAGACTGGGCAGAACTTTGGAGCTGGTATGTCCTCTGGCGTTGCCTACGTGTTAGATACGGGGGATCACTTCTCCTCACGCTGCAACACCGAACTGGTAGAACTGCATCGTATCCATGATGATCGTGAAATGAATGCGCTGCGTACCGTTGTCGAGTGGCATGCTCGAAAGACGCACAGCAAGCACGCTGAGCACATTCTGGAGCAGTGGGAACAGCTTCAGGGGAAGTTCTGGTGCGTCCTTCCACGGAGTACGCATCTGTCAGTGCGGGACTTCGTTGATGCCAGCGAGTACGATGTCGCTCTATCGAGCGCATCTCGATAACCACTACCCTGCTCTCCTGTCTCGCTGGTATGCGGGGAGGCGCTCTTCTTGAGGGCAAGATTAGGGCAAGATTCGAGAAGTTTTTTCTGATCGACTTCTCGTATACTGTTTCTACGTGGCATTTTGTAAGCAGAAAAAGTAGAAATGAAAGGAGTCTTCACATGCCTGAAGTGCACACCCTTTTGACCGGTCTCGCGTTCGGTGAGTCGCCGCGTTGGCACCAGGACCGTCTGTGGTTCTCCAACTGGGGCACTCAGGAGGTCGTGGCCGTCGATCTCGCGGGCTCGAGCGAGGTAACGGTCCGTGTGCCGACCACTATTCCCTTTTGCATCGACTGGCTGCCCGATGGACGCCTGCTCGTTGTCTCGGGGCGCGAGGGGCTTCTCCTGCGCAGGGAGCCCGACGGGGAGCTTGTGACCCATGCCATTCTCTCCGGCCTTGCCCGCATCTGGAACGAGATCGTCGTGGATGGTCGCGGTAACGTCTACATCAACGGCGGCGACTTTGATGCTCCCGGAATCATTGCTCTGGTCACCCCCGATAGGTCGGCGCGCCTGGTGGCCGATGGCATCGCCTTCCCGAATGGTATGGCCGTGACGCCCGATAACAAGACGCTGATCGTCGCCGAGTCCTACGCCAACAGGCTCACGGCCTTCGACATCGATGCAGACGGCAACCTGTCGAACCGGCGGGTATGGGCCGCGCTCACCGGCTTCGCCCCTGACGGCATCTGCCTCGACGCCGAAGGTGCCGTCTGGTACGCGGATGTCCCTAACAAGTGTTGCGTGCGCGTGAGAGAAGGTGGTGAGATATTGCAGACGATCCATCTTGACCGTGGCTGCTTCGCTTGCATGCTCGGAGGGGTACACAAGCAAACGCTGTTTCTGATGGCAGCCGAGTGGCGTGGTTTTGAGAACATGGCAGACCGGGCACGAACGGGCCAGGTACTCACCACTGAGGCACCAGCACCGGGCGTCGGTTGGCCGTAGCCGAGGTGCCGCGAACAGATGGCAGTAGATCATATCTGTTCGCCTGTACGCCGCACCCTTTCACGCTCCTTCAGCTCGCGGCGCAGAATTTTGCCTGAAGCAAGCCTGGGAATAGCGTCGATGAACTCTATTTTGTGCAGTTTCTTATAAGCTGCCACCTTGCCATTAACAAAAGCGATCAGTTCCTCAGCCGTAACGCTATGACCCGGTCGAAGGACGACAAAACCCTCAGGTACCTCGCCGACTTCATCGTCGGGCACACCGATAACGGCGGCGTCGAGGATGGCAGGATGCTCCACAAGTAGTGCTTCCAATTCAGCCGGGGCAATGCTGAAGGTCTTGTACTTAATCATTTCTTTCTTCCGATCAACAATGTAGGTGTACCCATCTATGTCTACATGACCGATATCGCCGGTATAGAGCCAGCCGTTACGTAAGGCGCGAGCGGTCTCTGCGGGCGCTTTCCAATAACCCATCATTACCTGTGGGCCACGCACAATGATCTCTCCATCCTGCCCAACAGGCAGTTCGTGCTCCCCGGTCTCTATATCCACAATCTTCTGTTCGGTATTATGAACGAGCAAACCGGCACTGTCCAGCCGTGTTACTCTGGGATCAAGTGGTGACAGGTGCGTGTCAGGGGATGTCTCGGTCAAACCGTACGCCTGGACTATGCTGATACCAGTTCTTTCTTGCAATTTGCGAGCAGGTTCAAGTGGCATGGGAGCAGCGGCAGACATGAGATACTTAACGGTTTTCATCTGGTGCAGATCGCCCGGTGCGTTGGCAAGAGCCAGAATAACGGGCGGTACGGCGAAGAACCAGGTCACGCTATGCTTTTCACACAGTTCCAGTGATCGCTGCATGTCAAAACGTTCCAGAATGACCTGCATGGCACCAGCCGCCAGGAAACTGCCTGTTAGCAGTACTCCATAGATATGGTAAAACGGCAGGAAGATCAGTGTCGCATCCGAGAAATTGATCCCTGATGCTGTGAGGAACTGAAGATGGTTGGTTGCCAGGGTACGATGGCTCAGCATCGTACCCTTGGGGAGACCAGTCGTGCCAGAGGAGTAGGCCAGGGCCAGCAGGTCATTGCCTCCGATCTCGACCCCCCTGGGATGCTTTGGCGATGAAGCGCGTAGCAATTGTGCGAAAGAGAGAGCATCTGGCATGTCTTCTGGGAGGTGTTTTCCCGTTACGATGATATATTTAAGATGGGGTAGCGTCCTGTGGCTCAGCACATTGCGGAGCAGAGGTAGTAACTCTTGCTGGATCAGGATAGCTCGGGCTTCAGAGTCCTCTAATTGGTAAACAATCTCGCGTTCTTTGTACGAGGGATTCATTGGGCTTACTACAGCGCCAATTGTGGCAGCCGCGTTGAGCGTGATTGTATACTCAGGACGATTGAATGTGAACAGGCAGATATGGTCCCCTTTCTTTATGCCCAGTTCATGCAGACCATTCGCGACACAATTGACCATCGAGACTACTTCACGATAGGACAGAATGAGGTCACGATAGATGATCGCCGTGCGGTCGGGAGTACGCTCTGCCGCCCCACGTAAGAGATAATCATAGGGAATATCGGGAAAATCCATTGGCGGACGAAACAGTTCAGGAGCAGCCATTTTGTCAGACATATTCAGAATCCTTCCTGGTTCAAGCGACGCTCTGCGGCTCGCATGATTCCTGTGTAGGTGGCGGCGTGGCGGCCTGGGCCGCCACGCCGCCACCTACACTAAACCGCTTGCGAAGCGCCTTTGGCGCTGATGAGTCCTGAAGAGTTACCGGGATAACTCATGAATAGTGATGGTCCCTATGGCATGTACCAACCACCATTCATGGTCAGGGTCGCACCTGTGAAGTATTCTCCGTCTTCATACAGGTAACGAGCGGCGCGAGCCACTTCCTGAACAGTGCCAGCCCGGTTGAGCAAGATTTTCTTCATTAGCCCTGCTTTTGCCTCCGCTGGAATCACCTGCCACATCTCGGTCTCTATGGGGCCGGGACAGATAGCGTTGACCGTCACGTTGTAGCGTGCCAGTTCAAGAGCCGCTGTCTTGGTAAGGCCAAGAATACCAGCTTTAGCGGCTGAATAGTTGGCCTGACCATAATTGCCTGCCTGCCCCGCGATCGAGCTCATGTTAATGATCGTTCCGCTTTTTTGCTGGATGAAATGGTTGAGTGCTGCTTTGATCATGTAGAAGTAGCTGCTCAAGTCGGTCTCAATGACCGTTCTCCAATCCTGGACCGACATATTCCTCAATGTGCGGTCAATGTTGATGCCGGCATTATTGATCAGCGCGTCGATGCGACCGAATTGGTTGATGGTCTCCTCAACCAGTTTCGCCGCCTGGTCCGGGTCTGATACGTCTGCCTGAATTGCTACTGCTCCCCTGGCCCCTTGCTCCAGGAGGCTTTCAACCAACTCCTCAGCCCGGTCCTTGCTGTGAGAGTAGTTCACTACTACTCTCGCTCCACCACGCCCGAATTCTTCTGCAATTGCACGCCCGATGCCTCTGCTCGCACCCGTAACGACGACAACGGCGTTTTCCAAAGTTCTCATGAAATACTTTCCTTTCCCTGGACATGAAAATAATGGTTATGTGAACAGCCGATGAGGGAAACCCCTTTCTGCGGGCTTATAAATCGCGGGCTTATAAATCGCGCCCCTACAAAGGCTCACACCTCTTCCTTAGATTTTGCCCTTAACATAAAGCGTTGAATCTTGCCTGTGGCGGTCTTAGGAATTGCTGGCACGAACTCGATCCAACGTGGATATTTGTAAGGTACAAGCATTCCCCTGACAAACGCCTTGAGTTCCTCCGCCAGGGCTTCTGATGGCTCATAACCGCTCTGAAGCACGATGTAGGCTTTGGGCTTGACCAACTCATCCGCCTCGGCATGCCCTACTACCGCGACCTCGAGCACCGCAGGATGTACAATTAATGCGTTCTCGATCTCGATTGGCGAGACCCACTGCCCACCGACTTTGAGCATGTCATCGGAGCGACCACAGTACCAGAAGTAGCCATCCTCGTCCTGGTAGTACTTATCCCCTGTATGAATCCAATGTCCGTTGAAGGTCTCCTTCGTCTTCTCGTGCTTGTTCCAATAGCAAGCCGCAGTGCTATCACCGCGAATGAGCAGGTTGCCAATCTCTCCCTGTGGCACGGCATGACCGCTTTCATCTGTAATTAAAGCCTGATAGCCTGGGACAATCTGGCCGGTGCTGCCCGGGCGGATCTTGCCTGGGCGGTTGCTGATGAAGATATGCAGAATTTCAGTACTGCCGATACCATCGAGGATATCGACATGGAAGGTGTCTTGCCAGCGCCGCAAGATATCGGCGGGAAGCGCTTCACCTGCCGAAACACAGACACGTACCGAGGAAAAGTCAAAACGCCTGGCGGCATCAGGCAAGGCCAACATGGCTCCATAGAGCGTGGGGACTCCGTAGAAAATGGTTGGGCGGTACCGTTCGACAACCCTGAACATTTCTTCCGCGATTGGCCTGCCCTCATAAAGCACCGCACTGGCACCGACGCCAAAGGGGAAGTACAGGTTGTTCCCCAGACCATAGGCAAAGAAGAGTTTGGCGGCAGAGAAGGTAATATCGTCTTCACGGATGCCAAGAATGGACCGGGCATAATATTCGGTGGTGTAGATCATATCATGGTGCAAATGGACGCAGCCTTTAGGAAAGCCTGTGCTCCCGGAACTGTAAAGCCAGAATGCACTATCATCTTTGCTTGTCTCGGCTGCCTGGAGGTTTGAGGAGGCCCTGGACATCCACGCCTCAAAGTCGTGCAGGGTCGCAGTCTCTTGCCCTCCGCTCTGGTGCAGGCCAACAACGACGATATGTCGGAGGTATTTGAGGTCCGGCATAATGTGTTGAATCTGCTGCCAGATACTGGCATGGATACAGAGCACGCGTGCACGGCTGTCATTGAGGATGTAGACAAAATCTCTGGGGTTGAGTCCTGTATTGAGCGGGATGGGCACTGCTCCAATCTTCATCGCTCCAAAGAAGGCGGCGACAAGTTGTGGTGAGTCAAACAAGATCAGAGCGACCCGCTGCTCCAGGTCAATTCCTACATCAAGCAAGGCATTGCCTGCACGATTGGCAAGTTCCGCAATTTGCGTATAGGAGTAGGCTACTTCCTCGTGATAAATAGCGGTCCTGGCGCCGCGTCCTTCTGCCAGATTGCGGTCAAGGAAGGCGGTAGCGGCATTGAATTGGTCAGGTACAACGATAGTAGGGATACTGGCTGTAGTGCTCATGAGTATTTCCCCTCTTCTTCTGGCTACTGAGCTACAGTCGAGATAGGTGAGACGGCGGGGCATGCAGAAAAAACAGGCGCGAGCATTGGCCTCAGCGTTGTAAATACCTATCTCGTCTGTCGGCCGCTATTGTCGCAAGTATTATCAGAACTACGTACAACAGGGTTGTATCTTTTTTCACCGGGACAATTCTCTGACGGTGAAAGGAGCCTGGAGATCCTTGTGGGGTGCTCCTTTCACCTTTGTGAAATTGCCCTACCTTTGCTGTGTGCTATCACTTCTCCAATACATACGTCCCTGGCGCCGGGATGATTGGTGGGTGTGCGTTGCTGCCCATCGATGGTGGTGTGACCTGTTCACCTGAGCGCGGCTTTAGCCACTCAACCCAGTCCGACCACCAGCTCCCCTTCTGTTGCCTGGTGGCACTTGCAAACCACTCATCAGCAGTTTTGGCAGGCGCATCGTTCGTCCAATACCCCTTCCCCTTGGCAGGAGGTGTAGAGATGCCCGCGATATGACCGCTGGGGCCCAGGACAAAGCGCACCGGCCCACCTGCAAGCTGAGTGATACGCCATGCTCCCTTCCAGGGAACAATGTGGTCCTGCTGAGTACCAACTGCGTA
Organism: Ktedonobacteraceae bacterium; assembly: GCA_034438015.1. Classification (GTDB taxonomy): domain Bacteria; phylum Chloroflexota; class Ktedonobacteria; order Ktedonobacterales; family Ktedonobacteraceae; genus JACDAE01. The sequence continues at coordinate 40,823 of DAOTTD010000138.1, forward strand.
CACATCCTGGTGGATTTTGCCGAGATCAACGGGAACACCTTTCACGGTAATGTTGTTAGGCCTGGTGAGACCGTTTTCCATGCAGATCGAGCGCAGGTAGAACGAGTGCGCTTTTTTGGTCATGCGCGTCCCATCGTTATTCCAGAAGAGCAAGTCGAAGGCTGGCGGCTCTTTCCCCAGAAGATAGTTATTGACGAAGTTACTCCAGATCAAGTCGTTGGCGCGCAGCATTCTGAACAACGAAGCCATCGCGCGACTATCCAGGACGCCACTTTTCTTCATCTGTTGCTCAACATACCTCAATGCTGGCTCATCAAGGAACAATGTCATATCAGTGGGTTCCTCTTCAAAGTCGAGGAGCGTGACAACGAAGGTGAGAGAGTTGATGGTATCGTCCTTCCTGGTAGCAAGATAAGAAGGAACGGTCGAGAGCAGCGTCCCGGCGATACAGTAGCCAACAGTATTGACCTTCGGTGAACCGGTAATTTCCTTGACGATATCGAGTGCTGCTAACGGCCCCAGAGTCACATACTCATCGAAGCCGATGTTCTCCATAGAGGTATCGGGGTTCTTCCAGCTAATGACAAAGACCGTGAAGCCCTGCTCTACTAAAAACTTGACCAGACTATTGTGTGGCTGCAGGTCCAGAATGTAGAATTTGTTAATCCATGGCGGAGTAAAAAGCACAGGAATGCTATAGACCTGGTTCGTTGTCGGCTTATACTGGATCAATTCGATCAATTCGTTGCGGTAGACGACCTGTCCAGGTGTTATTGCCAGGTTGCGTCCGACTTCGAAGGCGCCGGTGTCGGTGATCTTCATCTCCCCGGCGCTCATGTCGCGCATAAGATGCTGCATCCCCTGCGCCAGATTTTGACCACCACTCGCCACGGTCTCATGAAGCACTTGTGGGTTAGTGAGGACATAGTTGGTTGGGCTGAGGGCATCCAGTGCCTGGCGCAAATAGAACGTCACCGCGCGCTGCTGTTTTTCATCCAGTCCCTCAATCTCAGAAGCCATCTTAAGCATGGTATCAGCGGTAAGCAAATAGCTCTGTTTAATGGCATCGAAGATGGGATTCTCCTGCCAGTCGGGGGAACTGAAGCGTTTATCGCCTTTCTCTGGCTCGATAATGGGCTTGAGATCTCTACCAAGCCCCCAGAGCTTAAGGGTAGTTGCGCTCATCAACTGCGTATACTGCTGGACGAATTCGCCATAGCGCAACCAGACACGGAGTGGATTTTTGAGGGAATCGAGCCAGATTTTCTGGAAGATACTAAGAGTATTACCAGGATCAATAGGCAACAAATTACTGTATGGGCTGGCCTCCCAGAGCTGATCAATGAGGGTGATCCAGGGACCTTCCTCACCGTTCTGTACTGCCTTAGCTATCACTTGTGTTGCTGGATAGCCTCCCAACGCATTATCAACGAGTTTACTCCAGGTATCAAGAGGATTAGATTCTTCAGATAAGAATTCTGGCATGTCGGTAGCTCCTTTTATCGGACTACTCCTGCTCACAGGCCGGGTATCCTGATCGCACCACAACTCCTACCAGTCCTCTCACCTTTGAGGATACTCCCTGACTGACAAAGCAGGGCAAGCGGCTTTCAAGGCGAAGAATGAGCTTCACCTTGAAAGTTCGCTCATATTGGCTGTCTGCGTTGACATTCAAGCACCAGTACTCCACCGGGCATATGGCTGCATGGAATCCTGGTTATTTTTTATGCCACATTCTCAAAGATGGCCGCGATACCTTGACCACCGCCAATGCACAATGACGCTACCCCGTACTTGAGGTTATTGCGTCGTAACTCATTGAGCAAGGCAATAGTGATGCGCGCGCCGCTTGCAGCCAGAGGATGACCAATAGAGATACCTCCGCCGTTCAGATTAGTCTTGTTGCGATCCAGGCCCAATTCCCTCTCGACTGCTATGTATTGTGTAGCGAACGCCTCATTGACCTCAACGCGGTCCAGATCAGCCAGAGACAGGTCTGCGCGTTTCAATGCCTGTCGAATAGCGGGAGCAGGACCAATGCCCATAATATCAGGCGGTACTCCGACTATCCCCCAGGAAACGAGCCGACCAACAGGCTTCAAGTTGTGTTGCTTCACAGCATCGCCTGTCGCTAAGATCACACAGGCACCGGCATCATTGACTCCGCTGGCGTTCCCAGGAGTGACAACGCCACCCTGGCGGAAGCGCGCTGGCAGCTTCGCAAGTGCTTCCATCGTGACATCGCGAATCCCCTCATCCTGCTGGAATTCGACCGGCTTTCCCTTGCGGTCTTTCACGGTCACCGGCACGATCTCCTCGGCTAACCAGCCACTTTGTTGCGCATGGCGAGCATTTTGTTGGCTGCGTAGCGCGTAGGCATCAGCGTCCTCGCGTGTAACGTGGTACTTTTCAGCAAGATTCTCGGCAGTGATGGCCATACCGCAACCGGTATATGTATCGACAAGAGCTTCCCACAAACTGTCTTCTAGCTGAGTATTTTGTCCAAATTTGTAGCCTGCCCGGACGCCACGTAGCACGTGTGGAGACTGCGTCATGTTTTCCGCGCCGCCAGCCAACGCAATGTTTCCCTCACCCATCATGAGCGTCCGGGCGGCGCTCACAATCGCCTGCAAGCCAGAGCCACACAAACGGTTGACAGTCAATGCAGGAACTTCGATAGGAACTCCTGCTTTCAATGCAACATGCCGTGCAAAATAAATCGCATCTTTACTGGACTGAATGACATTGCCCAGCACGACCTGGTCAATGAGCTGCGGATCAACCCCGCCACGCTCCAGGGCTCCTTTTGCGGCAACGACACCAAGGTCAGTGGCAGTCACATCAGAGAGTGTTCCCTGCAACACTCCTACAGGTGTCCTTGCCCCGGAAATAATAAAAACGTCTTGCATGGTGTTTCCTCCTGAAATATCCTCGAACAACGGGATACAGCACGCTAGAGTCTCACTTGCAGCGGAAGGACCGCAAGGAACAGGTATGAAAAACCGAGATAGGTATGCCGCTCTGATCGATGCTTCCTACATCGCCCAAGAGGTCGATCAGGCTCTCAGACTACAACGAGGGACAGATGGACGTAACGCCAGGTGATTTCAAATAATTTTGAACGAACGGTAGAATTATACGCTGAAAATTTGTGAAAGTCAATGCTGATGGCTGAGACCCACTCATACAATAGGGGCAGGTGAGAGCGTTAAACCATGCTCAATCATATTGGCAAACGTCGTGGCAATCTGCGGAGGTGAGAACGGACCCTCCGACCTGTACCACTGGGAAAGCGAGTTACACATTCCCAACAGGCCAAACGTAGCAAGCCTGGGATCAATATCCGGCTGAAAAGCACCCACCGCCTGACCCTCCATAATGATGTGCTCAAAGTAGCGTTCGTAGGCTTTCTTACGAAGGAGGATTTCTTTAGCGAACGGACCAGTCAGGTGAGCTTGCTCACGGAAAAAAACAGTCATAGCGGGCGAACGATCAGCCGCTGTAGATACCTGGTGTTCTATCGCTCGTCGTAACTTCTCTGTAGGCGGCAGATCAGCTTCTACAAGACGAGATAATGGCTCTTCGCTCACGGTCAACACGGTCAGGAAAATGAGGCGTAAAATCTCCTCTTTATTTTTGATGTGATAATAAAGTGCGCCCTTGGTTGCGCTCAATACTGCGGCAATATCGTCAAGACTGGTAGCCCCGAAGCCGTTACGTGCAAAAAGCTCGGCTGCTGCCGTCACAATAGCCTTTTGGGTCAGGCGTTCGCGCTTAGCACTCTTCTGCTTCCTATCCTTTTTGTTCAGTGTTTGAACTGTTCCTGGTTCCTGGGCCATTTGTCTTGTTTCCTTTTCTACTCTTTGTTCAAATGTATGATAGAGTCAAATATGCACATTGTCAATATGCCGTTTTCTACCGACCGGTGAAATTTGTTGCATAACAGGCATTGACTTTCGCGTATTTTTACCCTATAATTCTACCGTTCGTTTAAAATATTCTGTCGATAGTACAGATCAGAAACGAAGAAGGACGGAGAGCATGAAGGCACTGCTCTGTAAAGCATTTGGTCCAGCGGAGAAACTGGTCCTGGAAGAAGTTGCGCCGGTCGAACCAGGCAAGGGGCAGGTGGTGGTGGAGGTCAGAGCCTGTAGCGTGAACTTTCCCGATACCCTGATAATCGAAGGGAAGTATCAGTTCAAGCCGGATTTGCCTTTTGTGCCAGGCACCGATGTGGCCGGTATCATCAAAAAAGTAGGCGAGGGAGTGCCACAGAGCAGAGTGGGTGAGCGGGTGCTGGCGATACCACTCTGGGGCGGATTTGCCGAAGAAGTTGCGGTAGACGAAGCGCGATTGATTCCTCTCCCCCATGACCTTGACTTTGTCACGGCTGCCGCCTTTGCACTGACCTATGCAACCTCCTACTATGCTCTTAAAGACCGGGCAAAGCTGCAACCGGGCGAAACATTGCTGGTGCTGGGGGCTGCCGGTGGCGTCGGGCTGGCAGCGGTAGAACTTGGCAAACTGATGGGCGCAAAGGTCGTTGCAGCGGCTTCAAGCGGCGAGAAACTGGCTGTTTGCCGCCGCTACGGGGCAGATGAAATCATGAACTACAACACAGAAGACCTGAAAGAACGGCTCAGAACCCTGACCGGCGGGCGCGGCGTCGATATCGTCTACGATCCAGTCGGTGGTCCTTACTCGGAAATAGCACTGCGCAGCACTGCCTGGGAAGGTCGCTTTCTCGTCATTGGCTTTAGTAACGGGGAGATCCCGCGTATTCCTCTCAACCTGGCGTTGCTCAAAGGCTGCTCCATTATAGGCGTGTTCTTTGGCGCATTTGCCCAACGAGATCCCAATCGCTGCATGCAGAACTTCCAGCAATTGTTCGCCTGGATAGAAGAAGGAAGACTCAGACCCCTTGTTTCGGCGACCTATCCTCTGGCCCGGGCCGCTGATGCCATCAAGAGCCTTGCCGAACGCAAGGTAACAGGCAAAATTGTCGTTGTAACCGGTTCTTAGAGCGTCCAATGGGCGTTCTTGTTCCATGTCTTTCCGCTTCCGTTTTTGGACCTTATTTAACCACCTCTCAATTTAGATGCGATTGCCCTGACGATACGCCAGAACACTGTATTCTAACAGAGGATTCTACTAAGGATTTCTAATCTTATACCGATTTTACACCTTTTCATCACCGTTTCTTAACTAACCACGATCATAGAAGAAGCTATTAAGGCAGTATATTCGGAAAAAGCATGCTATTCATGCATAAACAGTGCAAAAATCCCTGTGAATTCTTTATTAAAGATATGATAGGTTTTGAAATCTACACCAAAAGAAGCACATTTTATAAGCTACGTCTATTGACTTATGGCAGCTTGTTTTGTATCCTCTTCTAAGAGAGTTCAACAAAAGCCGCACCTTTTATTAGTTCCAACACTATCTCAGGGCACGGCCTCATGATGGAGGTCTAACATCGAGAACTCTTTTGAAACCTGAGCGGACAGATTCCCCTGCTTTCTGACTGTGTTTGCGCTACTTTGTAGTATCAGTAGTCTCTTACACCGCTCGTTCGCAAGTATAAGCTATATGCGTAACGCCGACACGTAGAGACATTAGAGCGAATACAACTCAAAAAGTATGTGATTGCTATTAGATCTCTGTTCGTTCTTGCTATTTGCCTGGTTGAGCTGCTTATGTGAAGACGAGAGCAGCATATCTACTATATCTTCCTTAAAGAATTAGGAGGCAATCCCTATGTGCTCTGATAAGAGGGACATGATACCTTCTTCAATCGATGTCTATGCGTATGATCAATACACTGACCTGGCCGTCCAGAAACGAGAGTCTGTGCGGGAAGACGCAAGGCAACTGGCGTATTGGAAGCAGCAACTTGCCAATGCTCCGCAAGTTTTGGATATGCCCATCGATCGCCCACGACCTCCAATGCAACGTCATCAGGAGTCGCGGCACCCCTTCACTCTATCCCAGAAGCTCACTGATGCCCTCAAAGCTCTCAGTGGTCGTGAAGGTGTGACGCTGTATACGACTCTGGTAGCGGCGTTCCAGACAGTGCTGTATCGTTATAGCGGGCAGGAAGATCTCCTGCTTGGAACTTCCACTTCGGTTTGTGAGCACCCGGAAGCCCAGAGATCAGATGGTTATTGCCTCGATACACTGGTCTTACGTACCGATATGTCGGGCAATCCTACCTTTCGTGCACTCATGGAGCGCGTGCAAAACGTCGTTAACTCAGCCATTCAACATAATAATATACCATTTGAACAGGTCGTCAAAGCTCTGGATCTAGAGCAGGGTAGCAGCCATCATCCACTCTTCCAGGTGATGCTGTCCTACCAATCTCAGGTAGCCAATCAGCCAAACAGGCAAACGCCATTACAGGTGGATGAACAAACGTATATTTCAGGGTTAGATCTCCATCTTGAAATCAATGATCGAGCGGAAGGACTGAGCGGATGCTTTGTCTACAATACCGGTCTCTTTGATACTTCAACCATCAGCCGTATGAGCGGACACTGGCAGACAGTATTGGAGGGAGTTGTCGCCGATCCGGAGCAAGCTCTGACAGAGCTTCCACTGCTTACGCAGGAAGAGCGGCGCTTGCTACTCATAGAGTGGAACAACACTACAACCAGTTATCCCGACGACCAGTGTATTCATCAGTTGTTTGAAGCCCAGGCCGAACGCTCTCCCGATGCCGTGGCGGTGCTCTTTGAAAACGAAAGCCTGACCTATCGTCAGCTTAACAGTAAGGCTAATCAACTGGCGCATCGCCTGCGGTCTCTAGGAGTGGGACCAGATGTGCTGGTCGGCATATGCCTGGAACGCTCTCTTGAAATGGTCGTAGGTTTACTCGGCATCCTCAAGGCAGGTGGAGCATACGTGCCACTCGATCCCACCTATCCAGCCGAGCGATTGGCCTTTATGTTGGAGGATGCCCAGGTACCAGTGCTGGTGACACAGCGCAGTCTACTGATGCAACTTCCTCATCACGGCATCGAGGTTGTTTGCCTGGACGCGAAAGAAGCGGAACAGCAGAGTACAGAGAACCCGACCTCGACGGTCACCTCCGATAAACTTGCATACGTTATCTATACGTCAGGTTCTACCGGGCGTCCTAAGGGCGTCCAGATTCCTCATCGCGCTGTCGTCAACTTTATGCTCTCCATGCGTCAACAACCAGGGCTCACAGCGGAGGATACCTGGCTTGCCGTTACTACCCTGTCTTTTGATATTGCGGCCCTCGAAATCTTCCTGCCGCTGATTACGGGCGCGCGTCTCATCATAGCGAGTCAGGATGTCGCTACGAGTGGGGTGGCCCTGGCTGAGACATTAGCCCGTACTGGAACAACCGTGATGCAGGCAACGCCTGTTACCTGGCGCGTCCTTCTGGCGTCAGGCTGGCAAGGGAACAAGGAGCTGAAGGTGCTCTGCGGTGGTGAAGCGCTTCCTCTCGATCTGGCGCGCCAGTTATTGTCGAGGGTCGCCTCCCTCTACAACATGTATGGTCCTACCGAGACAACCATCTGGTCGAGTGTCTATGAGATCAAACCAGAGCATTCATCGATATCCATCGGTCGGCCTATTGCTAATACACAGTTATACCTGCTTGATGGGCAGCTCCAGTTGGTCCCCGTTGGCGTGCCGGGCGAACTCTACATTGGAGGCGATGGCCTGGCTCGTGGTTACCTGCATCGTCCAGAGCTCACGGCTGAGCGCTTTATCCACCACCCTTTTAGCATTCAACCGGAGGCTCGCATCTATAGGACAGGTGACCTCGCCCGTTATCGAGCGGACGGTACCGTCGAGTTGATCGGTCGCATCGATCACCAGGTAAAAATACGTGGATTTCGCATCGAGCTGGGAGAGATCGAGGCGGTCCTTCGACAGCATCCACAGGTTCGTGAGGCAGTCGTGGTGGCACGAGAAGATACTCCTGGCGATAAGCGCCTGGTGGCGTACGTGATTCTCAAAGAGCGGCAAGCTGTCACAGGAGCCGATTTGCAGGCCCATGTGATGAAGCATGTACCAAACTATATGGTCCCTTCGGCTATTGTGCAACTTGACGCGTTCCCGCTCACCCCTAACGGGAAGGTGGATCGCCGGGCTCTCCCTGCACCTGATTACGCAACCGCCGGACGCTCAGAGAGCATCGTTGCTCCGCGCACTCCGCTTGAGGAATTGGTAGCTCAAGCCTGGTCGCAGGCACTCGGCGTTGCACCTATCAGCATTGATGACGATTTCTTCGTGCTCGGGGGGCATTCTTTACTGGCCATGCAAGTGATCGCACACCTGCGGACAGCTTTGCAGGTTGAACTGCCCCTGCGGAGCTTCTTTGAGGCTCCCACGGTGGCTCAACTGGCCCAACGCATTGATCAGCAACAGAGCAGTGGAACCGCTCCTTTCCTGCTCCCTACGATCCAGGCTGCATCAAGAGAGCAGTACCGTTTGCTCGCTGCCTCCTCTCAAGCACAACATGAGGAAGCGGCAGATGAGATCATTGTCGTTCCCGCGTCGTCGAACCAGCAAGGACTGTGGTTATTGGACCAATTGGAGCCGGAGAGCCCGACCTACAACCTGTCGGTCGAGCTTCGACTCCACGCGCCCTTGCAGATGGTGGCCCTGAAGCAGAGCTTGCAGGCCCTCGTCGAGCGGTATGAGACGCTGCGGACCATCTTCACGTTGCGCGATGAGCAACTTGTACAGGTGATTGCTCCGACGATGAACGTGTCACCTACTGTGGTGGATGTACAAAACTTGCCCCAGGAGCAACGAGAGGCCGAAGTGCAGCGGCTGGTTTTCCGGGAGGTGCAGCAGCCCTTTGATCTGGCTCGTGGGCCATTGCTGCGAGCAATGGTTCTTCATCTGGGGCCAGAGGATCATGTTGTGCTGCTGGTGATGCATCACATTATCTCAGATGGCTGGTCGGAGGGTGTGCTCTGTCAGGAACTGACCGCCCTCTATGATGCCTCCATCAGCGGGCAACCAGCTCTACTGCCAGCCTTGCCCATCCAATACGCTGACTTTGCTCTCTGGCAGCGTGAGCAGGGGCAGCAAGAGCGCCTGGCGGAACAACTGACCTACTGGAAGCAACAGTTGGCCGGGGCGCCTCCCGTGCTGGATCTGCCCACCGATCACCCGCGTCCTGCTATCCCAACGCACCGTGGACGGATGTACTCTTTCATCTTCTCGCAAGCGTTAACTCAGGGACTCAAGCGGCTGAGCCAGCAGGAGGGGGTCACGCTCTATATCACCCTGACAGCTGCATTCAAGGCATTGCTGTACCGCTACACCGGGCAGGAAGATCTGGTCATTGGCACCGTCACCGCAGGACGCAGCCAGCAAGAGACGCGCGACCTGATCGGCTACTTTATCAACACCCTGGTCCTGCGCAGTGACCTGTCGGGCAATCCCACCGTACGCGAGCTGTTGAACCGGGTGCGCGAAACGGTGCTGGGCGCTCAGGCTCATCAAGAGGTGCCCTTTGAACGACTGGTTCAGGAGTTGCACCCGCAGCGCTCTTTGAGCGCTGTTCCCCTCATCCAGGTGTTGCTCACGCTCGACCCGCCTCTGTCCGACCTCCCCTCACCCTGGAATTTGTCCCAGATGGACCTGGAGACTGGAACGGCGAAGATCGATCTGGCCCTGGCCCTCGCCGAACGTCCCGAGGGATTACTCGGTTCGCTAGAGTACAATACTGATCTGTTTGATGATGCGACCATTGCTCGCATGATGAGCCACTGGCAGGTCTTACTGGAAGGCATCGTCGCCGATCCCGCACAACACCTTGCAGAACTACCATTGTTGACCGAAGAAGAGCGGCACCTGTTGCTCGTCGAGTGGAATGCTACCCAGGTGGACTATCCCAGGGACCAGTGTTACCATCAGCTCTTCGAGGCTCAGGTTGAACGGACGCCGGATGCTCTTGCCGTGGTGTTTGAAAAGGAGCACCTGACCTATCGCCAATTACATGAGCGGGCCAACCAGCTCGCGCACTACCTGCGCAAGCTGGGCGTGGCACCAGATGTGGTCGTGGGTCTCTACATGGAACGGTCCGTCGCGCTGATTGTGGGATTACTGGGCATCCTCAAAGCAGGAGGAGCGTATGTCCCCCTCGATGCTCAACTCCCGCCGGAACGCATCGCTTTTGTGCTCAACGATGCGCACTCCCCCGTCCTGCTGACCCAACGACGGCTCGCAGAGACCTTGCCCCCGCTCAGCACTCACGTCCTCTCTTTAGACACGGATTGGGAGCGGATTGCTCGGGAGAGCACAAGCACCCCCACCAACACGACCCACCCTGAGCACCTGGCGTATGTGATCTACACCTCCGGCTCCACCGGCAAGCCCAAAGGCGTCATGGTCTCGCACAGAGCCCTGGTCAACTACCTGATCTGGTGCGTGCGCGAGTGTGAGATGGAACACGGGGAAGGCTCTCTGATTCACTCCTCCATCAGCTTTGACCTGGTGGTCACCGGTCTGCACCCGACCCTGCTGGTAGGACAGAAACTGGTGCTGCTTCCCGAAGACCAGAGTGTCGAGGCGTTGGCGAACGCCTTGCGCACGGGCAGTTCGTTCAGCATGCTCAAACTGACGCCCTCGCATCTGAAGCTGCTCAATCAGTGGTTGTCGTCAGAGCAGAGAGCGGAACGAGTCCACACCATCATGACTGGTGGCGAAGATCTGCCCAGCGAGAGCGTCTACGCCTGGCGGTCCCACACAGCTGGCACCTTGTTCATCAACGAATACGGACCCACAGAAGCGACTGTGGGAGCCGCGGTCTATGTGGTGCCAGCTGATATCAGCTCGGAGGGGATCATTCCTATAGGACGCCCTGTGTATAACACGCAGTTCTATGTGCTGGATAGCTCTATGCAGCCGGTGCCGATAGGCGTACCCGGTCAACTCTATATCGGCGGCGATGGTCTGGCTCGTGGTTACCTCAATCGCCCTGAGCTGACCAATGAAAAGTTCGTTGCGAATCCTTTCAGCACTGAAGCGGGCGCCCGCCTGTATAAGACAGGCGACCTGGTCCGTTACCGGGCAGACGGGTTGGTAGACTTTTTAGGACGCCTGGACCACCAGGTCAAGATCCGTGGCTATCGCATCGAACTGGGTGAGATCGAAGCGGTGCTAA
>DAOTTD010000139.1:0-29981 GCA_034438015.1 Ktedonobacteraceae bacterium
TCCTTTTGTCGCATCCGGAGTTATCTTTCGACGATGCACAAGCAGGGACATCCTCTGTTGGCTGCGCTGGCTGCTGTTTTTGCAGGCAAGCCATTGCCCGTCGCTTGGGCACCTATGTAGTTACAAAAAATCACGAGCCCAGCGTCTAAAGGGGTCTTCAGAAAGGCATTGGATGAGGTATCCTCCGCTGTAGCCCTCTTCCTGGCTGTGCCTCTGAAGGTATTTTTTGGAATAGCGCCCGGTCAATTGCTCCTTGAGGTCTTGTAATGCCTCTATGGTATATCCTGCTACAAATGTTTCTTTGGATGGGCGAACCGAATCAGCCCGTATTCTTTGATACCATTTGAGAAGATCCTGGATGCCTGTCACGCGGCTCTTTGCGTTCAGACGATAGTATGAGATTTTTTTCTGCTCTACTTTGTTCTCAAACAGGTCGAAGCCATCCTCTTTGTCTGTGTCCTTCGTCTTTTTTTTCTGAACGGGTGGAAGGTGTGGAAAGGCTTTCATGATCTGCCCATTGATCGCATTCCGGATTTTCCGTAGATGATCATTAAAATCTTCTGCAATCTCCTTTGTTGCGTCTCCGTACACTGCATCGAGGAGATCATTTCGGAGCACCCAACTTCCCTTCTCTCGTGTCGCAAGATACACAATGATCGCTTTATAGATGCTATTATTCAGAATAATTTCTATCCGTATCTTTCGCTCTTCGTCGGCAGGATGATTCCCTGCTTCTTCAAGAAGATAGAATGAGATCGCTTGCCCAATCACGATCTGAAACAGAAACATGTCCTGGACCTGTTGCCAGGAAACAATGGCCTCCTGCTTTTTTTGTGAAGCGGTGACAGGTTTTTCCGGAGAGATCGTTTCTTGAAGTTCTGTTAGAGGCTCTGCAGTGATGGGAGACGCTTCATCTACATTTTCCGTGACAGGAGTCTGTACCTCTTGTTGTTCTAATAATGCATTTGTCTCTTCCAAAACAGGAGATGCCTGCTCGGACTCGACCCGAGCCTCTACAAGGTCAGGTGGCACCATTGTGAACTGATCCTGCTGGTTCTCAGAGAGAAGATGTGCATGACGCTCGCCTCTCGTTCTCACCCGTAACACCATGATGGAGCCTGAAAAGGCATAGGAAAAGAGTTCAGGATGCAGGACTGTTACCTGTGAAAGACGAGCGCGATTCATCTGTGCAGGGCTAAAGATGCGACATCGATCATACAAATGATCAAATGCATGCAGCTGGAAGAACCTGCCAGCTATTTGGGATCTTAACCACAGAATAGCATACCCGACCAAGCCATAAACAACCCAGAGAAGGATGGAAGCTATTTCGCTGGGAGACAATTTTTGCTGCGAGAACATATGTTCTATTGCACTCACTAAGAAGGTCAGTGGAATATTCGACAAAACTACAGGGGTGGCACCGAGGTAGAAGGCTGTGCCAACACACCACATGATCCATATCCACAGAACCGATCGGTATTCTCCTCTTCTCTCCCATCCGCGCCGAAACTGGCGAAACTTGTACATCGCAATCCATTCTCTGAGAGTAGAAGCAGTGGAGAGAATGGATGTATAGATCCACTGTGAGAATGGTCGCACTACTTTCTCCTGGCGTTTGCACCTCTTTACGACGATATCCTCTTCCCAACTATCATAGCATATCGGTTCATCATTTGGAGAATGACAGGCTTCTTGAGGAGTTTGTTTCTCAGCATGACCAATCATACTCAAAAAGGAGGCTTAAAAGTCATTTCGTACGTAATTTGCTTTTCGTGCATTCCTCTATCGTCTGGCAATCAACTGGCAACGCTCATCGTCTGGCAATCAACTGGCAACAATATGTATGTTGCCAGTTGATTGCCAGACGATGGATGCTACCTTATTCATAGGACGATGCCACAGGGACATCGGTCGTGATCTCCAAGGTCAGAGAACCATCTGTGCTTTCCTTAGAAGCGCGATATGGAAAGACCTTGCAAGCAAAAGGAGGCGCAAGGAAAAAACAATAGCAGCATGAAGACGTTCCCAAGGAAAAAATCTCTTTGCAGGTGAAACAGTTCACTGAAGACAAAATTATTCTAGCAACAAAGGAAAAAGAACATGAAAGACCAACTCATACACAGACTTGAAGAGCGACTGCTCCCACTGATCAAACGCATTGAACAGTGGGAGCAAGGCGCTCCCACTCAAGGCAGCGATGCCATCCAACACCGTAGCGCGGAAGTCGACGATATCGCCAGAGAGCTCGATGCATTCGCGGCACTTGCCATGCAGGCAGGAGACGCTCTCCCTTGGAAGGTTAAGAAACTGCTTGTCAATCTCTTTTTGCGCTTGAAGTTTCTGCCACAGGTCCCACGGATCGAGGTCGTCAGGCTCGCAGAGAACGTGCTGGCGCAGAAACCACTGATGTTGGCGACCGATGATCTCGTCAACGAAGAGACTGGCCGACCAGAAGTAACACGCATCGTCCTGATGGAGCCGACGGAAGCTCTGCGCTTTGACTCTCATTTTGCTCCCTCCTGGCACGGAAATATGCGTATTCTCGAACTGAAGACGACGGGAAAGGGAACGGATACCACGACTCCACCGACCGCATTAGAGGTTGCCTGGTCCGAGCTCCAGAACAGCATCACTGGACGCTACATCGTTGCTTTCGATCTCTTGCTGGCCCAGATCCAGCTTGATGTCACTGCCCGCATACATGGACTTGCTGTTCCCATGCTGATTGGGCACTCTCTGCTGGATCTGCTCCTGCTCTATGTGGGGGTCAAGGAACCCATCTTCTATGGGCTTCATGGTCCCCATTTGTCATTGACAGAAGCCCAGGTGCGCGACTTGATGAAGCGAGAAGACGTCGTGCCATGCTACGACAGTTCATTGGCCTCCGCCGATCAACGCGCACGCCATCTTTTGCAGACCTTACAGAAGATGGCGGACGGGACGCTCTCGCTGAACGGGCCTCGGCGTGTTCCCCCGATGGGGTCTCTGGACCCCTTTGCTGAGTAGAAAGGATGCATGCCATGACACCATCGCCTGCTTCAGCATCGGGAGACGTCTTACTCTCGATTCCCCAGGTGGCGCAACAACTGGGGATCTGTCGAGCGCAGGTCTATAGGCTGATCAACGCATCTGCCGACGAGCGCTTACCTGCTGTGCATATCGGACGTTCTGTCCGCATCTCAAGCCGAACATTGGAGGAGTGGATACGAGCACGCGAGCAGTAGGAAGAACTCTATGAACCCGTAGCGCGTCTGACTGAAGCTCGACTCTTCTGTCAGGAGAGCGTGAGAGCATCTTCTTCTGTACATCTGTACGCCAAAGTACGTAAGAGTATACGTCCCGACGTACAGATGTACATCTCAATTATTCGCCATCAGCGAAGAAAGAAAGGTGATACATGATAACTGATGATATCGAGGAGGTGTTTCCTCCACAACTAGAACGCGTCTTAGGACGCGTCTCCGGCGTCCGCAAGTCGCTCAAAGGCTGGACGGCCTGCTGTCCAGCACATGATGACCGCACTCCGAGCCTGAGCATCGGGCTGGGAAAAGAGGGGCAGGTCGTCTTGCATTGTTTCGCAGGGTGCTCCTTTGCCTCCATCGTCCAGGCATTGGGTTTACAGGCAGCAAACCTGTTTCCCGTTGATCCGGCGGCGTCCCCACGCCACAAGGAGACGACCAGGCACACGCTCTCCCTGTTGGATCTCGCTCAGGCCAAGAAGCTCCCCTGGAAATTTCTGTGTAACCTGGGGCTTCTCGAAGAAGCGCGCGGACTGCGTATTCCGTACTATACACTTGATGGAACGCCTGCGCCCCGCTACCGGATCAGAACGGCCTCTGTCGCCAAAGATGGCTCCTGGTGGAACAAAGGGGCGGGAGAGATTGTTCCCTATGGACTGGAACGCCTGGAGGAAGCGCGTCGGGCAGGCTTCCTGGTTCTGGTGGAGGGGGAAAGCGATTGCTGGACGCTGTGGTACCACCGCTTCCCGGCGCTGGGTCTACCTGGTGCCGAGATGGCAGGCAAGCTCCAGACAGAGTACCTGATGGGCATCGAGCACCTCTATGTCGTGCGAGAGCCAGATGCCGCAGGGAGCAGGTTCGTCGAAGACATCGCGTCGTTGCTCACGGTCCAGGGCTGGCGGGGTACAGCATCGGTGGTCTCGTTGCCTGATGCCAAAGACCCCAATGAACTACACCAGCGAGACTGGAAGGGCTTCAAGTCCGCATTTCAGCAGGCATTGGATCAGGCACAACCGCTGTACCATGTTGAAGCAGCTCCACCGGAACCAGAACCGGCTGCTTTGCCAGGCTTCCCGGCGCTCATGACCCTGGAAGGACTGCTCGCGAAACCCTACGCACAAGCGCATTGGACCATTCCCGATCTGCTTCCAGAGGGCTTACTCTTGCTGGGAGGCAAACCCAAACAGGGAAAGAGCTGGCTGGCTCTGGCACTGGCGCTCACCATTGCCGCTGGCGGGAGCATCCTTGATACCCCTCAGGCGAGTCAGGGAGAGGTGCTCTTTCTGGGTCTGGAAGATACCGAGCGCCGCTTGCAGGCCAGAAGCCAACACTTGCTTTCCACGCGTTCCACGGTTCCTTCAGGGCTTGCGTTTGCAACGCAGTGGCCCAGGCTCGATGAAGGAGGGCTGGTCCAACTGCAAGCCTACATCCAGGCCCACCCACGGCTGCGGTGTATCGTCGTCGATACCTGGGCGAAAGTAGCTCCGCCGATGAAGGGCCATTCGCAATATGCAGGCGATTACGCCATCTTGAGTCAGCTCAAACAGCTCGCGGATGCCTCTCATCTCTCCATCGTGCTGATCCACCATCTGCGCAAGACACAGGCGCAGGATGTGCTTGATGAGATGATGGGGTCCACGGCCATGATCGGAGCAGTCGATGCCATTCTGATTCTCAAACGAGAGCGTGGGGAAAGTCAGGCAACCTTGTTTGTCACCGGACGTGACATTGAGCACGAGCGAGAGATTCCGCTCTGGTTTGATGCCGGGACAGGGTGGTGGCACCTCGACGAGCAACACGATGAACCCCAGGAGGCAGAAGAAGTGCCTGTAGAAACGGCGAGCGAGGGAAGACGGAGGACACCATGACGAGGCACCAGAACACACGACTGGACACCTTCCTCTCGCTTGACTGGTATGAAATGGTCCTACGCTTTCTCTTCACCTTCGTTGCCAAAACATCGGAGGTGCTGCTGGCGGCGGGCCTGGTCGTCAGTACCGCCAATTTCCTGACGGATGGCAGCATTCTGGCGGCCCATCCCGCTGTCTCGATCGCATGGGCCTGGGCACAAGCCCTTGCGATCGACAGCAGCCTGGGCGTCAGCCTCTCCTCTGCCATCCAGTACCTCAAGCAGGAGGAGTGGATCAGAGGGGTGCTCTATGCGCTGTTGACGCTGCTGCTGGCAGTAGTGGCAGGAGCCATTACCACCATCGATATCGTGAGTCACGCCTTACACCTTTCGACAGGTGACGCCATGATGCAGATGGGGATCAATATCGCGGTCCTCAGCCGACTGCGAGCCATTGCCGTGATTGGCTTTATCCTCATGGGCCGGGTACGCGACCTGCCGCTCGCGGCTCTACTGACGAAAACAGAGCCAGAATCACGGCGATCACTGGTTCCCGCCAGCGTACAGTCTCAAGAGACTCGCATCCAGACGATGATCCAATCGCTTTGCTCACAGTGTAGCACCGAGGAGATGGCTCAGATTCTCAATGCCTGTATCGGGGCAAAGAAGATTGTATTGGCTCAGGTGACTCCAAAGAGTATTCCAGAGCCACATCAGCCACAGGCGGACCAACAACGCCAGAGCCATCAACCGGAGACTGCCTTTGATCCGGTCGGAACCAGAGCCGCGCAGGGAGAGCCAGCACCGCCAACAGCTCCGCCCCTGCAATTGGAACCAGCGCCAGTCTCCGCGATGGAGCCAGCGAGAAAAGTGCCAATGGCAACGGAGCCATCAGGGCCATCCTCCCAGGTACTGTATGTGCCAGAGCCAATCGCAGGAGTTCCATCGAAGGAACCGGTGCCGTTGCCAGCGCCAGCACGAGAGCCACAGGATGGTGCTGTTGCCCCATTGGAGCTAGAAGCAGCGCCATCACAGGAACGGCTGGAGCAGGCGTATCAATCCCTGCTGGCTGAAGGGAAAAAACCTTCAGGGCGCGCGCTGGCCCAACGGGCTCATGTCCATCGCTCCACCTGTGTCGAGTGGCTCCGGGTGAAGCAACAACAGGAGCCTGAGAACGAGTTGCTTCTGGAGGAGCCGGAGCGCGATGGCATCTCTATGCCGGATGAGTCGTCGAGTGCAACGGTGATGGACGTACCCGGAAAAGTTCCAGAGCGCAAGATCACTTCTGAACCGGCAGAGCCATCTGAGACGGCGCTGATAGACCTGCCAGAAATAGAAATGGATCGACATGAAGTGGCAAGCAACGTATCACCCGATGTATTCCCCGACTTTTCGTTACCGGAGGATACGCCGGATGCCTGAAAACAGAGCCATCCCGCTGCCATCTGACGAGAGGCTGGATGAGGCATAGGTATGAATGGTTGTATGGTTGTGCTTTTACTTGCTTACTATGAAGAATTTTTTATCTCTTTGTACAGTGTGACGGAGGTATTTACTCTTTCACACCATACTGAGAGCCTGAACTGACGCTGAGGACAAGAGAACTATCATGAAAGGATAAAGATCAATGACACAATATAATTCAGGACAAAAAAAGACCCTGGCAGAACGGCACCCACGGTCGGATAAAGGAAAACCGCAATTGACGCAACGTGATCTCGACGTGCTGCAGATGATCGGAGAGCAGACGGCCTACCGTTTCGATCAACTGCAAGGGCTCCTGGCACGCCATCCAACGACCCATTCGGCTGATCCAGCCTTTCTCTCGGAGACCCGGACTACTGTCATGATCCGGCGCTGGCAACAACTGGGTCTGGCGGACTATGGCAAAATTCTGCACGATGAAGAAGGTTGGATCTGGCTTACGGCGAAAGGGATTGCCCATCTCCAGTTACCTGTCCGGTTCCATGAGCCATTTCATGGGGACCTGGAGCATCTCTACTGGATCAACGAGACCCGTGCTCTGGTCGAGGACAGCTATGGAACTGCGCCGGAGTTTTGCTGGGAAAGTGAGCGGCATATCCGGGCCACCCGAGAACGTCTTCTGGCCCAGCAAAAAAAGGACCAGGACACGGACCTCTGGCTCCCATTGGAATATCAATACCAGCACCGCCCGGATGGGCTGTTCCGGTACCAGGCGGGTCAGGAGGCGAAGGAGCATGTTACCGCGATTGAAGTAGAACTGAGCCACAAAGCGTATCCGATCTGGAAGAAAATCTTTCTGGAACTCATCAGGTGCTACCCTGCCGTCCAGTACTATGTACATCCTACTGTCAAGACTTCTCTCATGAAGGCGGTGGAGCGTTTCCAGAACGAGGTGCCGGAATATGGAGAGCCGGGTTACCAACGGCGGCATTGCATCTCCATCCTCGACCTGGAAAAACGATTGTAGCCAAAACCAGTTTTCGCGTATCTGATGGCTCTCTTTGCATCTAAGAGAGCTACCAGATGCAATCCCTCGATCCCCACAGAAAGGAAATTCCTTATGAACGAGTCACTTCGTGGCTCTGTCCGTTTCCTGGTTCAGGAACAAGGACATGGTAGAGCATTCAACGAAAATAAAGAATTGGTCCTGGTTCTCGATGGTACGTCTGTTCACATTCTCTTCTGTCTATGCTACTATACGAACTGTGTTCCCGATGGCCAGAGCCATATCACTGTAGGTGTGCAGATCACCAGGAGCGACGTTTCTATACGCTGGCTACGAGGACACGGCATGGAGAGAGATGAGAGAAGACGAAGAAACCATTCACAACTACTCAAATCAGTCATTAGCCGCGTTGTTGATCTTTCAAGACAACGCGAGCAGCAATGACGGTATGAAAGAAAGGAAAGCTGTTATCGCTATGAGTAAGCGAGCAAACAGTGAAGGCAGCGTCTATCAGAGAAAAGATGGGCGCTGGGTTGCTTCGATCTCTCTCGAAAATGGAAAACGGAAAACAATCTATAGTAAAACACAACGGGAGGCGCTCAAGGAAGTTCAGCGTGCCAATCGTGCAAAGGAGCAAGGAATTATCCTTTCCACTGCGGATCAAACGCTGGAAATTTTTCTAAAGACGTGGCTGGAGGATACAGCCCAGCTCAATCTTCGCGACCGGACTTACATCCGTTATCGCGAACTGATGGAACTGCATGTTCTTCCAACGCTTGGGAAGGTCAAGCTGCAGAAGCTCTCGCCGCAGCAGCTTCAAAAACTGTACAAAACAAAGCTTGACGAGGGCTATGCACCGCAGACGGTGAAACACATCCATCGTGTGCTTCACCGCTCTCTGAACAGCGCACTGCGATGGGGCCTTGTTGGACGCAACGTGTGCGATGCGGTTGACCCTCCCCGTGTCCCGAAGAAAGAGATGGCTGTGCTCAATGTGGAGCAGGCGCTCCAGTTTCTCGCTGCGGCAAAGGACGATCCGTTAGAGGCACTCTATGTACTTGCTCTTACAGGCGGCCTCCGCCAGGGTGAGATTCTCGGGCTCCAATGGATCGACCTTTCCGGAGGGAAAATCCAGGTGCGACGAACGGTTGCCTATGTTCCCAAAAAAGGGTTGACAGTGTCAGAGCCGAAAACGCCAAAGAGCCGGAGAAGTGTCCATCTCACTGCGATGGCCGCCGAGGCGCTCAAGCGCCACCGCGTCCGTCAGAACGAGGCGAGATTGGCAGCTGGTCCTGCATGGGTTGATGGGAATTGGATTTTTTGCAACGCGGTGGGGAAACCGATCGATGGAAGCCACTTGCTTCGACGCTCTTTTCGTCCGCTCCTGGAAAGGGCCGGGTTACCTGCCATCAGGTTCCACGACCTGCGCCATTCGAGTGCAACCCTGCTGCTCTCGCTTGGCGTTCATCCTAAAATCGTTTCGGAAATCTTGGGCCATTCACAGGTGTCATTGACACTTGATACCTACTCACACGTGCTCCCGTCGCTTCAGGAAGAGGCGTTCGGTCGTCTCAATACCTTGCTCACGGATCCGCAAAACCCCGTTGCTGTCACGGTTGCTGTCAACGCGGATCTGGGCAGCAAGGTCAAAAAGATGAACCCAGGCTAGACCTGGGTTCAGAGGGAGCCGGTGAGGAGATTCGAACTCCTGGCCAGCGGTTTACAAAACTACTCTACCTCTTTATTTCCTCTCAATCCGCTTCTCACCTGTCTTTATCTACTATTGATTGCTATGCTTTTAGCCGTAGACATGTGGTTGTTGTGGTTGCTATTTTGCTTTCGTTGTAGGTGCGAAGCTGCTTTGTCAGTTCCTCTTACTAGAATGTAGACATGTGGTTGTTACGAAAGTTACGTAAGTTAATAAGTTATGTATGTGCAGTTGTTCTGCTTTCTTCTAGTGCTTTTTGGTACTCTTGTACAAAAGGAATACCAGACTCTTTGATGTTAATCACAAAGGTTCTTCTTTCGGGTGAGAGAGGTTTGATTTCGGTAAAGCCTAGGCCTCTCATGAGTCTGATTCCCTCTGGCATGTTACTTCTAGCGGCAATGACGCCTATGGGTATTCCTCTTTCTCCTAGGTTTATTATGGTTTCTATTAAGCCTGATATAAGTCTAGCTCCATAGGAGTGTTTTTCTGCCTTGTTAAAAACTGGTTTTACTCCTATTGTGGCTATGTATATGTCTACGCTTTTCCCTTCTTCAAAAACTTCTATATCGTCTGGTAGTGCTTTTACTGGTAGAGTTTGTGCTAGTATGTTGTTGAGCTTTTCTTGCTTGATCGGCCATATGATAGTGAAACCTACGATTTGATCTTCATCTTTTAGTAGGTAGTAGGTTTCAGGATTTTTTTCTAGTACTTTCATGTTTTCGTCAAGTAAGCCTCTTCCTACATTAAAAAGTGCTTGACTGATTTCTAGGCATTCTTCCATTTCCTCTCTCGTTTTTACTCTTTCAAACTTGGTTGGCTTGTTTCTTCTGTGTATCATTAATGCTTTTACTTCTCTTGCTAACCTTTCTACATCCTTTCCTCTATAATATAGTTGTCTTTTGCCTTTGGGGGTTTTTGCTGTTATGTTTCCTGCTAAGACTTGGTTTCTTACCGCACTATATGTCATTTCAAGTACGTCTTGTGCTTTTTGTGCTGTGTAGTAAGATTCTCCGTCGATAAAAACAGTTAATTGTCTATTTCTGTTCGCCATAACTTTCTCCTTGTTGTGAGGTGGTTAGTTTCCATGTATTTTATCACTTTTGCGAAGGTCTCGCAACTTGCGTTGTTTTTCCTTGACAAAGTTGAGAGTGTCAGGTATAATTTTTATAAAGTTACGTAACATTGTATCATGCGTAACTTTAAAGAACAAGCGGTTCTATGAAGAAAGGCGGTGTTTCTATGACATGTCTTTGGGTTGTCATCGGGGTGGTGCTGTTGCTGGTCCTGCTGAAACTGGCGGGTGTTGTTGGTCGTCGTCTGGCTGAGCGGAAAGTTGAGGCGGTGGGGCGTGAAGGGCGTCGCCTGTTAGAGCAGCATAACCGTACGGTGAGGTGGTAGGAGACGGTGGTGAGAGATCTGTTTGAGACCTACTGTCACTGGTGCCGCCACCGTGCTTTGTGCTCTGCGGTGGTCACGCGAGACGGGCAAGGGAAACGGCGGGTGTTTCTGCTTTGTGATCTCTGCAAGCGGCTGTGGGGGTTCTCGTAGGCGTAAAGATGCTGGCTCGTGGCTGCTACCACGAGTCCAGCGTAGAGACGTAGTTTGTGCTTGGTGAGGCGTCGCTAGGTTCTCTAGGCTCAGTATGCAGTAGAGAGCCTGGTGTGTCAATGAGAGACATGAAAGGTGATCTATGCAAACAACCACTTCTGTCAACGCTGATCAGCGATACGCCGATGTCCCTGGGATGTCGTATCTGGCTCTTGATCAGTATCAACGCGAGCTCGCCTGGATCGAGCCGCTTTCTGATGAGGAACAAGAAACGCTTCTTGCTTGTGTGGCCCGTGCAAAATGCTTCCCTGAGAACGCACGTTATGCGCTGCTGGCAAAAGACGCCCGTGACCGTCTGGTAGAAGCGTACCAGCCGGTGGTTTTTCAGGTGGCGCGTAGTTGGGTTCGAAGGTTCCTGAGTATGGACTTGATGGATGTGGTACAAGAAGGAAATCTCGGTTTGCTTCAAGCCATTGACTGTCATGTGCCTGGGCCTGATCATTGCTTTTCTCACTTTGCACGGATGTGTATCCGTCATGTGATTTACTCGGCTTTTCGTTATCGAGACCCGATGGTGAACGTCTGCGCCTGGCGCGTCCAGCAAAAAATTGATCAGGTGATACGTCTCAAGGGTCAATTGTCTCTCCGTTTTGGTCGCTCTGCAACCACGGAGGAAATTGTAGCGGAGGGGAAAATAGAGCGTGACGAGGTGGAGGACTTGTTGGCTTTTGCTCAATTGCGTACGTCGGTCGTGAGTCTCGAAGGGCTGCTTGTCGAGGATGAGAATGAAGATCATCGTGATTTTGTCAGTCTTTTTCAGTCACCGTGCACAGCTTTTCAAGAGTATCAAGATGGGTTGGTTCAGTTGATACATGAGGCGGTAGAGGTAGTTCTGACAAAGCGACAACGTGATGTCATTCCGATGCGCTATGGTTTGGATGGACAATCCTACACGCAAGCTGAGGCGGCTTCGGTTCTTGGGATCAGTCCTCAGTCGGTGAGTCATGCAGAGCGTAAGGCGAAAGAGCGTTTACAGGCATACCTTACGCCTCGTCTTCAGTTGGCTGTTTGAACGTGCAAGGGAGTACCATGATAATGACGCCTTTCGCTGTGCGCACCACACGCTCCACGCTCCACGCCATACGGCTGGTGCCGGTGAAAGGTGTCTCTTTTCTTCGTCCCTTTTCCATACCCTTTGACTTATATACCCCTCTCCGCTCTCTTCCCCTTGTATCTTGTCAACTGGCTCTACAGGCTGGTCAGAGGCTCATCGTTGAGAAGTGGCCTGTGAGCGTTCAGGCGTATGATCGTACGTTTCGACAACAGGACGCTCAGAATGGTCTCGTAGCGTGGTTACAGGGCATTCTCGCCGTCACTTTTCTCAAAGCGGCTGTATTGTCCCATAATCAATGTGCATCGGTCTCTAGAAGACGAAACGGGCTGTACCTCCTACACGCACACTCTTCAAGCCGTTCAGCGTTATGGTGGCTGGTGCTTTTTGCACGCCTGTACGCCTGCACGTCGCATGCCCAACCTGAGCCGAACAAGAGCACGACACGTACACAACGACAAACAAGCGCCGATATGATGACACGGCATTCCCTTCAAACCGTCCTGGTGGTGGGGCGGTGGCTTCCCTTCCCTTATGGGCGCGAGACAAGTATACCGCGCCCTTATTTCTACATCTCTTGTGTGTCTCGTCTGGCTTCTCTGCTGTCTTTACGGGTATGTCATTTTTGTACGTTTTGTAGGATGTCTTTCCTGGTAGAAAGGATGAGTATGAGCAAAAAGTATATTGTCAATCGTGGTGTGGATACCTTCGGCATGAATGCGTACTACACTGATGACGCTGGTCTGCCTTGTAAGCGTGATCTACCTGACTCCTTCGTGTCTCGGCTTGACGCCTGGAAGCAGCAGGCACAATCCACGCACAAGCCGTTTCCTACTGATCTGGACTTTCGCCATGCGACCTTACACATGCAGCCGAACGGCGCCGGTCGTGGGCAATGGCAATGGATGCTGAAAACTGATGATATCACTCTCTACATTTCGCGTGGCAAGTGGAACGGGATTGCATCAGTGCGTTTCAACAGTCGTTTTCTCTGGTCCTGTCCGACGCTCACTGATGCGATTGTGCAGGTACATGAGTTGCTCTATAACACCTTTGAAGGGAATATGCTGTATCTGCAACCCTCGATGATCGATCTGTGCGCTGATGTGGCTGGTTGGCATGATGTCGAGCGTCTGAACAAGAAGCGAAACTTCGTGTCTCATTCGATCAAGCGCCGTGATCAGAGTGAAGGTGAGCAGCTGCTTGAGATGAAAGCAGACAGCTTCTCATCTGGTCTGCATGATACGGGTTTTGACTTCGCGGTCAAGAAAAGTCCGGTGCGTGTCACGATCTACGACAAAACGCGTGAGATGCGCTCCTCTGGCAAGCTGTGGTTTGTGCCGCTCTGGAAAGCGAATGGATGGGATGAGGAAAAGTCTCCCGTCGTATGGAGGGTGGAAGCCAAGTTTAGCCGTGAAGCTATTCATACGATCAAGCAAGGGAATATGCTGCATGGGATCGAAGACGCTTACGAGATTGAGCAGCATCTTCCGCTCTTGTGGGCCTATGCGGTTGGTCATGCTGCTGGTGGTGAAGATGGCTTGCCGGATGGCTGGCTGCGCTGTGTGCGTCCCTCCAAAGATAGCAACCGTGCGCGCTGGCCTTCCCACCCTGTGTGGCCGGTGGTGCAAAACGCCTTTCAGGAGCCGAACAAGACGCCTGAGCACTTTGGAAAGATCATTCGTCAAGCACACGCGCAGCGCAATATCGAGAAAGCTTTAGAGGCGCTGGTGGGCTATGGTTCCTCGCTTTCTGCCTGGGTCGGTGGTTCTCTGGCATCTCCCGATATGGATTTCTCGTTGTTTCTGCACTGGCTGGCGGAAAATGTGCCTGATTTTCTGGAAGAGAAAAACAAGGACTTTGCGCGTGAGGTGCAGCGCAAGCTGGTCAAGCTCTACCGTCGTCCGTTGGCTGTTGATCGTGATATCGAGACTGCATAAGTAGGAGGTGGTTTTTCCGGTTTCAATCCTGCGAGCAGGTCGGGCGGTCTTTCGACTGCGGTGCTTCTGCATCTTGGTGGTCGGCTGGTTGCGTTTCAATCCTGCGAGCAGGTCGGGCGGTCTTTCGACCGCAACATTGCCAGTGTTTCTTGGCCTTGCTGTGACGTTTCAATCCTGCAAGCAGGTCGGTCTGTTCGATGACTTTTCTAGTTTAACATAAATGTCAACCCTTTAGTTAGAAGGAGGTGTTCTATGGCTAAGTCTGTTAAGCTGGTTGATGCTATAAAAGGTTACTTGCTTTTCTGTAGGTCGAAGAAGTTAAGTGATAACACGATCCGGTGGTATCGTCAGAAGTTGTCTCATCTTGTTACTTTTCTGTGTGAAGAGCATGAGGTGACTCTTTTGAAGCAGGTGGATATCAATCTGTTGCGTGAGTATGTTGAGGATCTGAGAGAGTCGAAGGCATATGAGGATCATCCTAGTAAGCATTCAGAGGAGAATGGTTTGATGGCTGATCACACGATTAAGGGGTATGTTCAGGTGGTGAAAGGGTTTTTTAACTGGTGTGAAGCGGAGGAATTGTTAGCGAAGAACCCTACGGCTCGTCTGGATAACCCGACGGTAGGAAAGTATGTGATCAAGACTTTTAGCGAGGAACAGATACGCTCAATGCTCGCGTTTTGTGATGAGCGTACAACGATTGGGTACCGTGACTACACCATTATTCTTCTGTTGCTGGATACAGGTATTCGTGTCTCTGAACTGTGTGGTTTGACGCTGGATGTGGTGTTTCTTGAGAACCTTGATGGGGCGTTTGTCAAGGTCTTTGGGAAGGGTCGTAAAGAGCGGGAGGTGGGATTGAGTTTTGAGACGGCTCAGCATCTATGGAAGTATGTTCATGTGTATCGTCAACCGGAGAGTGCTACAAACACGACGTTGTTTATTAATCGGTTTGGTAATGCCTTGACGCCTAGTGGGATAGACCAGTTGTTGTATGAGCTTGAGAAGAAAACCGGTATTACGGGTGTGAGAGTTTCTGCACATACGTTTCGTCATACCTTTGCGCGCATGTTTCTAGAGAATGGAGGGGAAATATATAAGCTTTCGCTCCTGTTGGGCCATAGTAGTGTGACGGTGACGGAGCGTTACTTAAAGGACTTCGTGAGCCGGAATGCTCGTCAAGACCAGTCGAAGCACTCGCCGGTTGTTTCTCTGAACTTGACAAAGAACAAAAAAGGTGGGTTTCGTAAGTCGTCTAAAGACCGTGTGGTGTGATATATTCTTGTCTTCGATGAGGCTTGAAGACATGCGGTTGTTTAAAAATCGGGCTACTTTGAGCACTTTTGCTCACTCCTGGTGAAAGTGCTTAGAATGGCTTCTGTAGCTTTTGGAGGGGCATTTTGAGGGGGTAAGAGCCGGTGGTCAGATTCGAACTGACGGCCAGCGGTTTACAAAACCGCTGCTCTGCCACTGAGCTACACCGGCTTGACTCAGACTCACTTACACACTTTTAGGCGCTTCGCAATACACACTAACCGTTGCCCTGGATCCCTGGAACCATTGCTGTACGTGGTGATATTAGCATAAGCGTATAGCGGTGTCAATGGGCATAATGAAGGGTGGCTGCAGGAAGGCAAGCTCTTGCAAATATCTCCGCAAAGCTGATAATACAATGGTATTAGTTTTTGCGGGAGGAGTAGCTATGAGCATTCTGTTCGGCATCCTGGGCATTCTTTCGATCCTGGTCATTCTGCAGGACGCCTTTGAGTCTATCGTCCTGCCACGCAGGGTGGCGCGGAGATTTCGCTTTGCGCGCCTGTTTTATACCACATTGTGGGGACTCTGGTCGATGAGCGCGCGGAAGATGCGCTCGACGAACCGGCGCGAGTTCTTTTTAAGCATCTTTGGTCCTCTGTCGCTGATCGTTTTACTGGTGTGTTGGGGCGGCATCCTCGTCGTTGCCTTCGCGCTCGTTCAATGGGCCATTGGGCCGGATATCTTTACACCTGAGCGGACCGTAAACTTCGGCACGTATCTCTATTTCAGCGGCGTGACCTTTTTTACGCTCGGGTATGGGGATGTCGTACCAGTCACCGGACTGGCGAGGACGTTGGCAGTCGTAGAGACGGGGACCGGGTTCGGCTTCCTGGCGCTCGTTATCGGCTACGTACCGGTGATCTACCAGGCGTTTTCGCGCCGCGAGTCCGAGATCACGCTGCTGGATGCGCGCGCGGGCTCGCCACCTTCTGCGATCGAACTGCTGCGCCGCTATGCCTTGCACCGGCAGGACAAAAATGTAGAGGAGCTGCTCTACTACCTGCGTAATTGGGAGCACTGGTGTTCCGATATACTGGAGAGCCACCTCTCGTATTCGGTTTTGATGTACTACCGCTCTCAACATGATCGAGAGTCGTGGCTAGCGGCACTGACCGCGATGCTCGATCTCTGCGCGCTCTTGATGGTCGGGCTGGATAATGTGCCCGATCACGCCGCCCGCTTCACCTTTGCGATGGCCCGGCACGCCGCCGTCGACCTGGCGCAGGTCTTTGGCACGCCGCCGGAAACGCTCGGTACCAGTCGACTCTCCGCCGAAGATTTCGCGCTCTTGCGACGAAACCTCGCTGAGTTCGGACTCAACTTCCGCGATGGAGAGACCGCAGAGGCAAAACTGGCATCACTACGCGGTATGTACGAACCATACGTCAGTGCTCTGGCCGATCACCTGCTGATGCCGCTGCCCGAATGGATGCCGCGGAACCAGGTACTCGACGATTGGCAGACGAGCATCTGGGACCATTTCTCGCTTACCTCGCAGCGCCCCTTAAACAAAACGCGTTGATTGAGACGGTGGCGGCAGCATTGCAGTGTTATACTGTGGGAGTACACAAATATGAGATCCCGTATCTCACTGTCTGTTCCGGCGCCTCTCGGGAGGAGCACGAGTTAGTAGGAGAAACCCATGGTTGACCATTTGAAAGCAGAGATCGACGAACGTGTGCCGGACCTGGTTGCGATGCGCCGCGACCTGCACGAGCATCCTGAACTGGCCTTTGAAGAGGTGCGCACCTCCAACATCGTCGCGCAACGTCTGCAAGCTCTCGGGCTGGATGTGCGAACAAACGTGGCGAAGACCGGCGTGGTAGGTCTGCTGCGCGGTGGCGCGGGTGACGCCAAAACTATCGCCATCCGCGCCGACATGGATGCGTTGCCGATACACGAACTGAATGAGATCGACTATCGCTCCACGGTGGACGGAAAGATGCATGCCTGCGGACACGATGGGCACACCTCTATCCTGCTGACCGTAGCCGATATTTTGAGCAAGCGGCAGGATGAGCTCACGGGCAATGTCAAGTTTATCTTCCAGCCTGCCGAGGAGCAGATAGGCGGCGCGGAACCGATGGTCAAAGAGGGCGCGCTGGAGGGCGTAGATAGTATCATCGGCTTGCACCTGATAAGCACGTACCCGGTCGGACGGATCGGCGTGCGCGCGGGCGCGGTCTTTGCCAGCGCCAACCGCTTCGAGGTAAAGGTGCAGGGCAGAGGTGGGCACGCCGCTATGCCCCACGAAGCCGTCGATCCCATCGTCATCGCCGCCTACATCACAACGGCGCTGCAGACGCTGATCAGCCGCCAGACCTCGCCCTTCAGTCCAGCCGTCATCACCATTGGCACTATTCATGCCGGTTCAGCCTTCAATATCATTCCCGAACAGGCAATCCTGCAAGGGACCATGCGCGCCTTTAGCCAGGAGCACCGCGAGTTCCTGATACGCCGCATCGACGAGGTGGCGCAGGGCGTCTCCACGGCGATGGGTGGCTCGTGCACGGTCGAATGGTTCGAGGGTTGCCCACCCTGCGTCAACGATCTCGCGGTAACGGCGGTCGTGCACGGGGCCGCGATCGCGACCGTAGGCAAGCTGGCCGTCGACGATTCGGAGGAAGTTGACGACGGGCAGCGACGATATGGGCGTCTTCCTCGATACGGTGCCCGGCTGCTACTTTATTGTGGGAGCGAACAATCCAGGCAAAGGAGCGAGCTATCCTCATCATCACCCGCACTTCAACGTAGACGAGGATGCCCTGCCGATCGCCGTCGAGGTCCTCACGCGTGCCACGCTGGATCTTCTCGCCGGGTCGGAGGAGGAACTTTAAGAAGAGAGAGCCGGCTGCAACCGTTGATTGGACGCCGCCGGCTCTTTTGTAAGGCTTTTTCAGGCAAACGATTTAGCTTAAAACTGATAAAAAACTGATAAGTAGATGCACAGACTACGAGGCATATCACTACAAAGCCGACCTACCAGAACCGTACCACGGAGTACAACCTACATGTACGCTTCAAAGCCGAACTACGGGAGCCGC
Source organism: Ktedonobacteraceae bacterium (assembly GCA_034438015.1). Lineage (GTDB taxonomy): Bacteria > Chloroflexota > Ktedonobacteria > Ktedonobacterales > Ktedonobacteraceae > JACDAE01. The sequence continues at coordinate 18,191 of DAOTTD010000139.1, forward strand.
GTTACGAGAGACAATCTATTACGAGACGCACCTACAAAGCCGAAACTACAAGAACCGCGTTACAAGAAATTCGCTACGTGGAACGCCCTACATAAACAACGATTGGACTACCTCCTCAGTATACACAATCGTCAGGGGTGCTCCCCTCGCATAGGGCAAAGATACACCGGAAAGTACTGTTTTTTAGTAAAGGGCAGTAGTCCATCCTGGTATTCTCAGGCCGCTTTGTTTGAATACGCGTGGAACTGTGATATAACAGGCATATCTATTTTGACCCGCTTTTATCATTAAATAAAAAGAGAGAAAAGATGACCCATGATGCAATCACCAAATGCTTCTCATTCCATCTCTGACCACTTCACGCGCGCCTTTCATGCGCTCTGTGAGGTCGCGGAGGCGTACTACTACCTTGGCCGGCTGGGCGATGCGCTGGAAATTTTGCAGACGGCCTTACAGCTTGTGGCGGCGAAAGAGGTGCAGCCACGAGACCACGTAATGCTGTTACTTCAGTACGGCAAGATCCTGGTCGCGAATTATTTTCTCACCAACAAAGATTTTGGCCTGACGTTTATAAAGCTACAGGAGGCGAAGCGGCTTGCCGAGGAGATTCAGGACGAAAAGGGAATCGCAGACGCTCTGAGCCTGCTCGGACAGGTTTACTACAATAAGAAGCTAAACACAGGCGAGGGCGATTACGAGCAGGCGCTAGGCTATTTTCAACAGGCGCTGGAACTTCGGGAGCGGCTGCGCGACACCAGGGGGATCAGCGAAGCGCTCTTTTACAGCGGCCTTACCTACGAGCAGCGCAACCTCCACGACAGGGCGCTGGTATATTATACCGATGCGCTGCAATTCGCCGAACTTTACAATCACAAGCTTGAGAAATCATTTGCTCTGCGTCACCTTGCAGGCATAGCGTGGCACAAGGGCGATCTGGACGCGGCGCTCAACTACGCACTGACCTCGCTCGCCCTGCGCGAAGAGGTCGGCTTCAGGCGCTACCTGCCGTTCTCCCACCTGCTCGTGGGCGACATCTACCAGGCCAGGAACGACCAGGAGAGCGCGCTAAGCCACTATCAGAACGCCCAGGCATTGGCCGAGGAAATGAACATAAAGAGCGCACTGGTCTTCTCCTTACTTGCACTCGGCGATATACAGCTCGCGCAGCAGGATCTTACCCAGGCGCAGGAAAACTTCGAGCACGCCCAGGCGCTGGCCAAGGAGCTACAGATTACCTATGCGATCGACGCTGCTCACAAGCGATTGAGCGCTGAAGGAGTGCGCAAGCTCTAATTGTTACTGCCTGGCAGCTCCGCGCGTTTATCGCGCAGGAGTTGCGCAATATGCTCCGGAGCGTCCTGCTGCAAGGCTCTCTGCTTGAGCTCGGCCAGTAGCGCACTCCACTGCTCCTTAGCGGGCAGATAACGACTATCGCGCGCGACCAGTTCTTCAAAGATGCGGCGCTCCAACTCGTGCCACAGTGAGCGATCGCGTCCATCGAGTTCGCCATCGTCGGGCGCGTAGTCCTGGTCGTTCGTATTGTTGTCGATGCGCACGTACAGCGCCTGGAAATAGTTGCGCACCATCTCTTCCATGCGCGGCTGATCGAGCGCGCCCGCGTCGAAGCCCAGGGTCCCGACGAGCTGGATGAGTACAACCGGCTGCTCTTCGGGGTCCTGGCTGGGAGCGCTCTCGCGGCGGCAGTAGTCTTCGAGGCGCGCGTAAAGGTCCTCTGGATCAGTGAGGGCGTCCACGCGCAGATCGTGACGTACGAACGGGCGCCGCTTGCTCTTGATATGCTCGGCGTGGTGAACGCGTTCTTTGCGCAAAGGATCTATAATGCGCTCGGGTTCGTCGGTATCGACCTGAACATAATAGTAGCCCCGGTCCCACTGCGCCTCCTCCGCGCCGCAGGTCTCGGGCGAGCCGGGATTGTACATCCAGCCGTCGAACTCGTAGGGCTTGTGGACGTGGCCGAGCGCCAGGTAATCGACGCAAGTGTGCAGGGGCTGGAAATGCGTCATCGCGGGCAAGCCCTGAACGCGCGCAACGATCCCCTCAACGCCCGTATGCATCATCAGGACGCGATACTCGATCCCCTCCGCATCTTCCTCCGCGCGGGCCACCGTCAGCGCCTGGGCCATACCTTCCATGCTGCGCGTCGTCGCAGCCCCCTGCCAGGGCAGCCCGTAGACACGCAGACGACCGCCGACCAGATCCACATAAGCGCCGAGCATATTCTGCGGTTGCCAGGGGGTGATCTGCGGCACACCGTCGCGCATGATTGGCGTCAGGAGCGTGATAAAGCCCTCGTGACACAAAAATTGTAGCCAGGAGATGCCATCGCGGTAGTAGCTGCGATCGTGGTTCCCCTCGATAGCGAGCACCGGAATGTTGTGCTCTTTGAGCCTCCTCAGTCCTTCCGTAGCGTGGAGAAGCGTCTGTGCATCGATGGCGCGCTTATTAAATAGGTCGCCCGCGATGAGCACAAAATCGACCTCGCGCTGCCTGGCATCCTCGGCGATGCGCCAGAATGTCCGGCTGAAATCGTTGAAGCGCTCGCGCACACCGTACTGCTCGTAGCCGAGGTGGGTATCCGCAATATGGATAAAAGAGGCTCGCATAACACTCTCCGCTTCCAGCAGGGCCCGCGCAAGGCAGGCCCCTACATATTATGGTAGTAAAGTAAATACGGCTGGACCCGTCATCCAGGCGCGTACGGCAGCGGCGGTCAGGATCAGAGCAGCGATGCTGTAGATCAGGATATCGCGCCTCCGGTTCTTGCCGCCCGTCGCATAAGTTGTCGCGACGGGGATGACCAGCGCCACGATACCGCCGTAGACGAAGTGCAGGTAATAGAGACTGTCGCCCGGTCGTCCAGGTTTCAATCCCAACAGGACCATGGTCACGCCGAACAACCCCTGCAGCAGCGCCAGCACGATAGTAACGGTCAGGGCTACCCGCCAGGACCTGGCGCGCTCCTTCACCTCATCGTTGTTCACCGGCGTGCTGACCTTGTTGCTCTGTGTCTGCTGGTCGCCAGCCTCGCCTACGCTGGCCGCGCTCACGGTCGCCACGCCCTTCGTTCTGAAGAAGAGAATGAAGCCCCAGATGGCCGTCACGGCCCCCGATAGGATAACTAAGTAGACATTGTAAGAATGCAACGTAAGAATAAAGTCCGCCAAGGCAATGCTCCTTCATATCGCGCGCTATGTCTATGTAGAAAGTTCTTTCTTGCTGTCGGAATGGTGGAATGCTCCCAGCCCTACTATAGCGCGAGTGCCTGTGAATGGCAAGTGGGGGAACTTCTGGCATGCGCTAACGTCATTAGTCTGTGTCGGTAAAATGAAAATAGAGCCTGTTTTGAGCAGGCAATACCAACCTGCACTCTAAGAGGCCATCCTAAAATGGGGAAAATAGGTCATAGAGTGAAGAAGCGTCGAATTGTCCTCAAGTCGTTGCAATTGGTCACAAAGAGTATCAATAACGGCATCAAGGGATACAAAGATACGGTTAGAAAAAGCTTTTTCCCTTATTTCCTCCCAAATATGCTCGACAGGATTGAGTTCAGGACTATAGGCAGGTTGAGGAATCAAACGAATGTTTTCGGGAATGATTAGATCTTTGGAGCTATGCCATCCTGCTTGATCTACCTGTATCACAAGAAAATACTTGGAAAACGTGCGACTGACATGCTGTAAGAAGAGATTCATCATCGAGGTATCAGCAGAAGGAAGGATAAGGGAGGTCATTTTTCCATCTTTAGGAGCAACAACAGCATAGGCATAGATATACTCACGAACGATTTGTTTTGGTGTAAGCGGTCGAATATGTTTTGGTGCCCATGACCGTATAATCGTGCTTATTCGGCCAAAACAGGCTTCATCTTGCGCCATGTTGAGGACGGGCCGATCGTCTTCTGGGTCTCTTGACGCAAGTGCTTCTTCAACCAGTTTTGTAAAGTTTTGCTGGAAAAGCCTCTGTTCCTCTTTATCGGCCTTTGGATGAAAAGGGCGCGGCACCAGCTTTCGCCACTCATGCCGTTTGAGAATTCGATAGATCGTTGTCTCAGCTACTTTATGTCCTACTTTCTTCTCAAATTCTTGCTTGATTTGTGCAGTAGTAGTAAGTTCTCCCTTTTTTGCACGCTCGAAAAATGGTGTCAGCAGCTCCTTTTCTTCCTCAAATGTCATGTATTCACTTCTTCTTCCACCTTTTCCTGGTGTTTCTACTGCTGCAATTCCCAACCGATTGTATGTAGAAATTAACTTATGCACCGTTTTCACTGAAACTCCTGTATCCTTGGCTATATCTTTTGCTTCCCTTGGATCTACTAGCGCATTATAAATAATCAGCCATCTTTTTCTATACAAAGGGCGGGGATCGCTGTTCATTCTCTCTTTTACTTCTTCCACCGGCAAATGTAATTTTGCCCTTGTTATCCTTCCCATTGCTCTTTCCTCCGGCTTGTGACATTCCTTTTTGAGAATTCTACCACAGGCTGCAAGTTGGTACAAATGGTTAATAGCATGTTCATAAATAATGCCAATGCAAGAAAGGAGCTATACATGAGTAGTCATAAATCTCTGCCACTCTCGATCCTATTGAGTACGCTACTCTTGCTATTCGTAAGCGTATCCTGTGGCACGAGCGCCGGAGCCGCTGCACCATCATCCAGACCGCCGGCGACCACTGTGCAGAAATGTGGCACGATAGGCGTCCGTCCGGGCGGTAATGGGACCGTCAATCCGGCTGGCGATGCCAATAGCGTCGGAAACTGTTTCTGGCGTGCCTATCAGCGATGTCGCGCCGCCTCTCTAGTTGTCAGCTTTGGAGGTATCGACACTATTACCACGCATACCTTTAGCGTACAGCAGAGATATCCGAATTGTACAATCGCGGACGCTGTGCAGTTCCGCGTCGTTCCGCAACCTGCGCGGAACAACGGCACCTTTACCTGTCGCGGCCTCGTCAAAACGCCAGGCGAACTACGTTTCAGCGGCTGTGGGATGAATGGAGATATCGTGGTATCCATCGGGTGATAGGAAATGAGGGGTACGCTGGCCCCCATCCGGCTCTTCTCTCACCGACACATTTTTTCATCAATTCTGCGATCGGGGTAGGGACCAGCTTCTAGCGCGTCCGGATTGATCATGTTCCTTCCCTCTAACGACGAGAAAACCGTGCCCAACGGGTAGGAAATGATCAATCCGGACGCGCCGAGGCTGGTCCCTACCCCCAAAATCTCTTCACTGAAAAGTGTCAGTGAGAGAACCATCCGGCTCGGCCAACGCGATCCGGCCACAGAACGGAGTGTTCGGGGACCAGGATGGGGGCAAGCCCCATCCCTACTGAATAGACACCTTTCGGTCCTTCGTTGCCATTGTATCATATCGTTCGCTAAGAGCGCCTGCAGGCGGGAACCAGCGTCATCTGGCAACGAAATACCTGCGGGAGCTATAGTAATAAGTGCGAATAGTTCAGTGAGCCATTTCCAGTATGCGAGGATAGAGCAAACGATGGCACAAAAAGTCAAACTAACTACCCATTGTATACAGGTAAGAGGCCGCCCTGCGCGCTATCAGACTGTGGGTGAGGGCGAGTCCGTGGTCCTGGTGCATGGGCTATCCGCCCCCTCGCTCTGGTGGCGACGTAACGTTCCGGCCCTTGCCCGTCACTATCGCCTCTATCTTGTCGATCTCCCCGGCTTCGGTGCTATGCACTTTCCGCGTGCCCGCTTTGTCCTCGCCGATGCCACCTCCTGGCTGCTGGACTGGATGAAGGCTATCGGACTGAAGCGCGCTCACTTTATCGGTCACTCGATGGGCGGCTACGTCTCTTTGTGGCTGGCCGCGCACCACCCCGAGGTCGTGGCGCGTCTCGTCCTCGTCGCGCCTGCCGTCATGCCACAGGTAAAGACGGTCTCTGGATACTTTGTACCCCTGGTAGCGGCGGTACGCCATATGCCGCCTGCCTTTTTGCCCATCCTGTCGTTCGATGCACTGCGCGCCGGTCCCGTGACCCTACTGCGCGCGCTCCGCTCCCTGATCATGCTGGACGTACGCGAGGAGATTGCCGCCGTCACCGCTCCCACCCTGTTGCTCTGGGGCGAGAACGATACGCTGGTCCCACCCTCATTGGGGCATATTCTCCACAAAGAGATTTCTCATTCCCGCCTCGTTGTCCTGAAAGATGCCGCCCACGTCTGCATGTTTGATCGTCCACGCGATTTCGATGCCGCCGTCCTGTCCTTTCTAAACGGCAGGCAAGGCGATAAGGCGGAAGATGTATAAAGATCTTGAGCAACAATATATCTATGCAGATATATTTGAGATTATGATACGTTTTGTGGCTATATTGAGCGCATCTTAACCATGTCGCAACTACTTCATCACCTCTGCTGAAGAATTTATGTGCTATTATTTTATTGCAAGCGAAATACACTTTGCTCGCGATAAATAACGTTTAGTGGAAGGGAATAGTATATGTTACAGACTCACAATTCCGAAGTCCAACAGGTTCGTACTCGTGCATCGTCTCCTCTGGCCCGCGTATTTAGTAAGCGGGCGGCGTGGTTCTCTATCGTTATATGTTTGCTCTTGCTAGCCGCGATCGTAGGGATTACACAGAAGGACGCGGGCGTGTACGCCGCGCAGGCGGCACACGCTGTCAGTTTCCCAAAGCATGCCCCTTCTTCACATCGTCCTGCTCATCCATCTCATGCTGGCAGAATGATGCCCACTATGACTATCTCGTCATCCAGCCTGAGTTTTACCCAGTCCCTGGCACATCCACAGGTCGCTACTCAGTCGTTGACGATAAAAAATAATGGGTCGCGCTCTCTCTACTGGCACGTCGCGACGCCGACGCCCTTGCCCGCCTGGGTCTCCTCCTACGCGCCGGCGAAGGGAACGCTGGGGGCCGGCATGACGGTACAGATCACGTTCACCGTCAAACCAACGCAGGTCGGTACCTACACAACGCAGTTCGTCCTGCAGGGGATGGATCAGCAAGGAACCGTCATTGCGGGTAGTCCTCAGACGATCAATCTCACATTGAATGTCACCCAATAGGAGTCCCTCTCTTTAGAGAGAGAGAAGGTGAGAGAAAGGGTAACATTGGTAACGAGCATTGGTGGTAGAAGGTTGGGATGTCAACGAGGTCACTAAGCGCCCATGAGGAACATCGTTACCCTGCCCTCTCACGCCCCAACCCTGAGAGCGTGAGAGAGTTATCTCTCTAATTACAGTATACAGCGCAAACAAAATGCTATCGCCGTTGGGGTCGTGGACGCTTAAGAAGTCAGACATTGCTTGTCTGTGAGCTTGAAAAGAGCTTATCCTTTGCTGTGCGCCTCATGTTTCGTTGCCAGACCGCTTAGTTGCTCCATGAACTGGATCATGACCGAGTAGTCTTCGTCGTGTCCCCCGGCGAGCGCGGCGGCGTACATCTGCTCGGCGGCAGCGGTGGCCGGCATGGCTACTGAGAGCTCCGCCGCCATGCGCATGATCAGGCTGAAGTCTTTACGCATCAAGGATAGCGCGAAGGTGACCGGGTATTCTTCGTTCCTGGCATTGGCCAGTTTTGCTTTGTGCGTCGGGGCAATAGCTGCTGTTTGCCCAAGCACATCGAGAAGCTGCTGCTTCTCCAGTCCCGCCTTTTCGCCCAGGGCGATAGCTTCCGCGACCGCCTGCAGTCCCAGCCCCAGGAGTGTGTTGACGACCATTTTCATGGTTGTGCCCATACCGTGGTCGCCCATGTGGAAGATGGACTGCCCCAGGTGCTCCAGGATCGGCTGGCACTTTTGGAAGGTCTCTTGCTCTCCACCGACAAAGATCACTAAGTTCCCCTCTTTCGCCTGCGGTGTGCTCCCTGATACGGCAGCGTCGATCATGTGCGCGCCTCTCTCGTGTGCTACCTTCGCGATGTGCCGCGACTCTTCCGGCGAGACCGTGCTCAGGTCGACGAGGGTTGTGTGCGAGTTCGCGCCCGCCAGGGCCCCGTCCGGCCCGTGCATAATCGCCTCTAGTGCGGAATTGTCCGTGACCATCGACATCACGATATCGCACGCCGCCGCCAGCTCGCGTGGACTGTCCGCCACCTTGATATTCTGGCGCGCAACCTCTTGCGCCTTCTCTCTCGTTCGATCGTAGACCGTCATCTGATAGCCCGCCTGGTGCAGGCGCTGCACCATCAGCGTCCCCATATGGCCCAGACCGATGAAACCGATGCTCGGCCTGCCCTGTGAACTGTTCTCTGCCATAATTGTGTCCTTTCCTGGCGTTGCCCGTTTGTTTATTTGCTTCTTGCTTGATTGCTCGAAAAAGTGTTTCTACAATCAACACGACAGGGAAGATACGAAGGTACACATATCTGGAAGAGGTAGGGGCCTAGCTCGCCCGGGCCCATAGGCTAGTAATACCGGGCAATACACCTGTAGGCGTTCTCGAAAAGCTCTTGATCGGTGTGGAGCTTGTAACGTAACAGTGTTCTGCGCAAGGCTCTCTTGATATCGCGTTCGCCAGCATTGGTTTCTTGCCATCCGTCAAAGCGAGCATATTTGACGACGGTATCGACATCGTTGACGAGCTGTTCGACGCTTGCCGGATCGGGGAGGGCCTGGCTAAACAGTTCTTGCAGTGCCGCTTTGCCTTTTTCTTCTTCTACGATAGGATCGATGGCGTTTTCGGCTTCGATAAGCTCTCTCATGATTTCGAGTAGCTGTTTCATATATTCAATGCCGAGCAGCAGACCTTGCTCGTGGCGCTGTCTGAGTTTGTCGAGGCGCTCTCCCAGCTCGATGAATTGCGGGTTGTCCTGGTGACGACGCAGGCGCGTGACGATCTTTATTTCGAAGTCTTTTACCTGGTTGGGATCGTGCAGGCTGAGGAGTTCGGTGAGTACGTCGGCGTCCATGACCAGGATTTCAAGGTCGTCGCGTATGGCTTCGACGTGGACGTTTTCGTGGATGAGTTCGATGGTTTTTGCGCCCAGGCTATGCCAGAGAAGCGCTCCATGCCCGCTATTCTCCTTGACCGATTCGTATACTTCGCTTAACCATCTGTAATCGTCGATGTATGGGTAAAGGCTCTCGTCGGGGGAGAGCGCTTCCCATAATTTTGCCAGCGCCAGGTAATCCTCGGCGAAGCCATCGCGCTTATTGTTATCTGAGAGGCGATCCTGCGCCGCTTGCAGCCCGGCGTAGCCGGAGATGCTGCGATCCACGCCAGGAAAGTGGGCGAGGCATTTCTCTACGGCGGCAGGGAGTTCATCCTTTAGTGCTGTGAGGGCGGTGATGACCTTCTGCATAGATTTTTCGTCGAAGTTGAATGCGGCGGCAACGTTGTCGAAGATGCCGAGGTAGTCTACGATCAGGCCGTGCGTCTTGTTCGGGTAGGGTCGGTTAGTGCGGCAGATGGCCTGCAGCAAGTTGTGCTCCTGGATTATCTTGTCGAGATACATCGCTTGCAGAATTGGCGCATCGAAGCCTGTAAGCAGGCGGGCGGTGACGATAAGGAATTTGAGCGGGTCCCTGGGATCGCGGAAACGATCCAGGATCTTCTCTTCTTCGTCCTTGTTATAATTGTATTGCTGATATGCTCGCTCTCCGCGTGAAACGGTCATAATAATTTCGCTTGTACCAGGAGCCAGGCGCTCCAGTTCGTTCCGGTATTGTACGCAGGCGTCGCGGTCAACGGTGACGATCATGGCTTTGAAGCCGTTGGGCTCTACTTTCTCGCGATAGTGCTGCACGATGTCGGCGACGACGGCTTTGACGCGTTCGGGCGCTTTGACCAGTACGTTAAACCTCGCTACCTGGGACGCGATCTTTGCCTGATCCTCTTTCGAATGTTCACCTGCCTCACTGGCGAAGGCGGCGTCGATGGTTGCTTTGTCGACGCGTAGATTGAGCGGGCGCGGCTCGAAGTGCAGCGGCAACGTGGCATGGTCCCGGATCGACTCCTGGAAGGTGTAGCGGCTCATGTAGCGCTGCCTGTCCTCGTCGGCGCCAAAGTTCCAGAAGGTGTTGCGATCGAGCTTGTTGATGGGGGTGCCTGTGAGGCCAAAGAAGAATGCGTTGGGCAGGGCGGCGTGCATGATGGTGCCCAGGTCGCCCTCCTGTGTGCGGTGGGCTTCGTCGACCATCACTATGATGTTGGTGCGTGTATCGGTTCCGGCATCCATTTCGGCGAATTTGTGGACGGTGGTGATAATGATCTTGCGCGAACCGCTGCGCAGTAGCGTCTCCAACTGCTCGCGCCTGTCCACTGCTATCATATTGGGAACGTCGGTAGCGTTGAAGGTCGCGGTGATCTGCGTATCCAGGTCGATGCGATCCACTACGATGAGCACGGTGGGATTTTTCAGTTCCCGCTGCATGCGCAATTTCTGGGCGGCGAAGACCATGAGCAGCGATTTGCCTGAGCCCTGAAAGTGCCAGATGAGCCCCTTTTTGATGCGTCCGGCCACTACGCGCTCAACGATCTGGTTGGCGGCCTGGTATTGCTGGTAGCGGCAGATGATCTTGATTTTGCGGTGCCGTTTATCGGTGGCGAAGACGGTGAAGTATTGCAGTATATCGAGCACGACTTCCGGGCGCAGCATGCTCAGTATGGCGGACTCCAGTTCGGCCAGGCCGACCAGTTGCTCTTCGTCGGCGCGCCAGGGAGCCCACAGGTCCAGCGGCATACGGATGGAACCGAAGCGGTAGTTTTTGCCTTCGGTGGCGAAGGAGAAGACGTTGGGTACGAAGAAGGCCGGCACGCTCTGCTCATAGTCGTCGTGCAGGTCTTTCGCGCCGTCAACCCAGGTGATCGCGGGTCGCACCGGCGTTTTGGTCTCGCCTACGATGAGCGGGATACCATTAACCAGTAGCACCAGGTCGAAGCGCTTCTCGGGATTGCGGTAGGTAAGCTGCGTTGTCAGGACGAAGCGGTTATTAACCATATCCTTGAAGTCAATCAGGCGTACGGTCGTATGTTCGTTGTTGGGACCAAAGGGCATCGTATGTTCACCGAGCAGCCAGCCCGCAAACTTCTCATTCGCCTGCACCAGTCCTTCGCTCGGGACGGATGCAATGATGGTATGTAATCTATGCAGTACTTCGTCCGCCCGCGCTGGTTGGGCCGCGATTTCTGGATTCAAACGCGCCAACGCCTCGCGCAGGTCCGCTTCGACGAGCACGTCGGTCTCTTTGCGCCGCAGTTGCGTGGCTGGAATGTATTGCCATATCGGTGTATATGCTGCGTCCTGCTCGCGAATGGTCCTGACGCGGGTCGTGGCTGGTGGGCTGCATAGAAGATCGCGAATGAAGTTTTCGACGCTGTTGGCTTCGTTGAACATGCCCTAACTCCTTCTAATTAAAAGGCATTTAAAGGGTTCGAATGAGATCTAGAAGCTTTAGTAACTGCCTTTTTAGCTCTAAGTGATTTTTAAGATGGTTTTGAGCCTGAGTGATATGAGTTTCGATATTTCTACAAAGATGGACGAATCTCTGCTGCTCATCTAATGGGATATAAGGTACCTGTAATTTGCGGACGTTTTGTAAATTCATTCCAGCTTTAGCACCAGCATCATTGAACATATGAAATTGTTTCTGTCCCTCCGTACTTAGCAGATAATATGCTACAAAGTAAGGATTTATTTTATCGGTTTGTAGACGTACTGGTAGCTCTCCATTAATTGGTGAACGAGCCTGCTGTTCTGGCAGCGGCTAAAACCTCAGCCAGGACATACTTGGGAGGACGCCCGCGTGGTCGTTTTGGTTGAGTCTGCTTGCCTTCGGCAGGTT
>DAOTTD010000140.1:0-5285 GCA_034438015.1 Ktedonobacteraceae bacterium
GCCTGATCTGCCTTATGTGCGTCCTGCCAAACGAACCGTTCGGAAAAAGCCTCGTCATCCTCGACGCACTGATCCCTTTGATTTCCGGTTTTTCCCTCTTCTTTTAATTTAATTGTCGCGGATAGCGTTGAGCGCGTCCGTGATGTATCATGTTCCTCCCCGTTCCACGTGAATAAACGTTCAGTATATATGAATACATGCATATATACATGTCAGGAGAGGAAAACGATACATCACGGACGCGCTGGAAGCTGGTCCCTACCCCGATGGAGGCTCAAAAAATGTGTCGATGTATCATCTCGCCAATATACCCGCTAACTCCAATAAATCTGGTGTCACCTTTTGGCAGGGAGCAACAGCTCTCTCAAGCGGGATCTCGGTCACCTGACTTTTGACCCACCCGGCCACCATTCCTACTCTCCCCTCAGCCAGACTGCGCACTGCTGCAGCCCCAAGCTGGCTGGCCAGGATGCGGTCAAAGACGGTCGGTGACCCGCCGCGCTGGACATGGCCCATGACGCTCAAGCGTGCTTCAAAGCTACCAGAATGTTGTTGAAAATAATTCACCACCTCTTGTGCTTTCAAGGTCGCCCCCTCAGCCACCAGGACAATGTAGTGCGGCTTCCCGCGTGCATAGGTTTCAAGCATATCGGCAACGATGGCTTCAGGTGTGATGTCGTGCTCAGGCACTACCGCCAGCTCTGCACCCGTGGCAATAGCTGCCATCAGCGCCAGGTAGCCGGAGTGACGGCCCATGACCTCAACGATGAAGGCGCGATGATGCGAGGAGGCGGTATCTTTCAAGCGGTCAATATATTCAATCGAGGTGTTTAAGGCGGTATCGACCCCGATGGTCGCCTCGGTCTCTGCCAGGTCGTTATCGATCGTGGATGCCACGCCGGCAACAGGAAAACCCAGTCGATGCAGTGCCAGCGTGCCCTGCTGTGAGCCATTGCCGCCGATCACGATGAGGCCATCTATGCCTGCTGTTTGCAGGTGGCTGAGCGCTTGACGCTGCACCTCCAGCGTCTGAAAACTGGGGCAACGAGCGCTCCCCAGGATGGTTCCCCCACGCTGGATAATACCGCCAACGGCACGGTTATCCAGGAGCCGGAAGGAGCCATCCACCAGGCCAGCGTAGCCGTTGATGACGCCGAAGGTCTCGATGCCACGTGCTGAAGCCGCACGTACCACCGCGCGAATAGCTGCATTCATACCAGGTGCATCACCACCGCTCGTCAGGACGGCGATGCGTTTCTCATTGACCATGAAATGGTTCCTCCTGAAGATACTTTATTATCGGGGGCCTTTACTTACCAGTATACAACAATAGGGACTTCACCGGTATTGCTGTAGAGACCAGCTTCCAGCGCGTCCGTGATGTATCATGTTCCTCCGCGTTTCATGATAACGACTTTCCCTTGACATATCTCAGCCACTCTCGTATGCTTCAGAGGAGATACATTAGATCACTAACGCATCGTTGTCAGCAAAGAGCGCTGCCAGGGAACACGCTCCTCCCTCTAACAGGAGCATTGTTTTTTTGCACTGGACACAGGGCTGTTAAAGGATAGGAACACTATTATGAGCGAGGGATTCTTTTCACGGGGGTTTCGTGGGCGACGGCGGCAGGAGAACGCCGGGCGCATTCCGCCTGGACAGTATCTTGAGCGCGGCTTCCCGGTGCTCTCCGCCGGTCCGACGCCGCATACGCCTCTTAACGCGTGGGACTTCTCGATCACGGGGAACGTGAAGGCGCCAAAACGCTGGACCTGGGAGGAGCTTATGGCCCTTCCGCACGAGACACCGACCGTTGATATCAGTTGTGTGACGAAGTGGACGAAGCTGGATACCCACTGGGAGGGGATATCCATCGAGACGTTGTTGAAACAGGTGGACTACGATCCCGCCACAGCAAAATACGTCGTCGCCTATTGCGATGGCGGCTACACGACGAATCTGCCGCTGGCGGATCTGCTGGGGGGGAAGGCCTGGGTTGCGTTCGGCTACGATGGGCAGCCGCTGGCCCCCCCACATGGAGGGCCTGCGCGGCTGCTGGTTCCCCATCTCTACTTCTGGAAAAGCGCCAAGTGGGTTCGCGGTCTGCAGCTTGTCGAGAAGGACGAGCCCGGCTTCTGGGAATCGCTCGGCTACCACAATTACGGAGATCCATGGAAAGAACAGCGATACCAGGGCGACTGACCTGGCAGTTCGGCGAAATTGTAGCGATCCAGCAGGAGACCGCGCACGCGAAAAGCCTGACGCTCTCGGTTCCCCAGTGGGGTGGTCATCGCGCCGGGCAGCACGTGGATATCCGTCTGACGGCAGAGGACGGGTACCAGGTGGAGCGCAGCTACTCCATTGCCTCACCTCCCGAGGAAGGGCGGCAGATCATGCTCACGATTGAGCTATTGGAAGATGGGGAGGTATCGCCCTACCTCGTGGAAGAGTTGCGCGTGGGCGATAAAATCGAGTTGCGCGGACCCATTGGCGGCTATTTCGTCTGGGAGGCGGGGATGGGAGGGCCGCTGCTGCTCGTCGCCGGGGGATCGGGCATCGTCCCACTCATGGCGATGATCCGGCACCGCAGCGCCGTCGGCAGCACGGTTCCGACACGTCTGCTCTTCTCGGCCCGATCTTATGATGAGATAATCTATCGCGACGAGTTTGAGCGCCTGGTAGCGAAAACAACGGGTTTAGAGGTGATCTACACGCTCACCCGCTCCACGCCTGCAAACTGGACGAGCTATCGGCGTCGCATCGATGCCGAACTACTCAAGGAGGTCGCCTGGCCGGTGGAGAAGCACCCGCTCGCTTACGTTTGTGGTCCAACGGAGTTCGTCGAGACGGCGGCGGCAGGGCTCGTTGCCCAGGGCTATGCGTCGTCACGTATCAAGACCGAGCGTTTCGGTCCGACTGGAGGATCTTAATGGACGAGAAACTCGATGGTAACGCAGCAGGCGGCGTCCTGCAAGAAGTGTTCCCCTTCGAAATGACGACGGCGATAGGAACGTGCGCCCATTGCGGTGCGACGAACGAGATGGCTGTGCTCAGCGTCTACATGACTGCAATGGGGACGGTGATCCGCTGCCCCAATTGTGAAGGCGTGCTCATCCGCGTCGTCAGGGCAAAGGGAGAGTACTGGCTTGATATGCAAGGGGTGCGAGTGCTACGCTTGAGGCTATCCCCAGGCCCCTAAAATTTGCAAAGCTTTTACAGTTTCTGCATAGTTTTTTGATGATCAAAGCATACTATATAGATAGATGTTAAGCAGCCACAGTACCAGCAATGGATAGACGTAGCGCTGGTGACACAAGTTGCCACACAACATCGAAGTTGAGTTGATCGTCTATTGAGTTAAAACACACCCGTCTCTTCGCTAGAAAAAAGAGAGGATCCATGAGGTTTATACCAATGTTCTGGTTCAATGCACCGTTTATGTTTTTGAGCAGTCTGTTCTGGTTGCTGCTCCTCGCTTTCCTGATCTGGGGATTGGTGCGCTGGATTGGTGCCCAGGGTACACATACGCAACCACCTTTTTATCGTCCTACTACGCCGCCGTTTCAGCAGCCGCCATTCCAGCAGCCCTCGGCGCTGGAGATCCTGCGCCAGCGCTACGCGCGTGGCGAGATCGACACAGATACCTACGAGCAGATGCGTGAGCGCCTGGAGGCTTCTGAGCGGCCTCGTCAGTAGTTGTCAGACCGGAGCGTGCTTCTTATCCTCTGCCGGACGAAGTGCGCTCCGGAATTATTTCTCAGGATGCCGTGAAACAGTTCTTCCCGGTCTGGACTACTCACTTTTATACAAAGCCGCCGTATCTACATTCTCAAATGAACTATAGCCGCTCAAAGCCAACGTCAGGTCGAGGTCAGCAAGGAAATTTTGCAGCACCTCGCGCACGCCCGCCTCGCCGTCCAGCGCGAGCCCCCACATATACGGTCGCCCCAGCAATACCGCACGCGCGCCCAGGGCGATCGCCTTGAGCACGTCAGAACCTCCGCGAATGCCGCTATCGAACAGCACGGGGAGCGCTCCGTTCACGGCCTGCACAACTGCGGGAAGCGCATCCAGGGCCGCGATGGCGCCCGCCACCTGCCGCCCTCCGTGGTTGGAGACGATGATGCCGTCCATGCCATACTCGATAGCCTTGCGCGCATCGTCGGGATGCAGAATACCCTTGAGCAGGATGGGGAGCCGGGTATGCTGGCGCAGGGAGTTCATATCGGGCCAGGTCATCGCGGGGTCCGAGAAGACCGCGATGAAGCGCTGAATAGCGGCCTCGGGGTTCGCCTCCGGTGGCTGGGGTAGCGACTGGCGAAATACGGGATCGCTGAAATAGTTCGCCAGGCCCTGGCCCAGCAAGAACGGCAGGTAGGCCTGCTGCAGGTCCTGTTCGCGCCAGCTCAGCAGCGTCGTATCCAGCGTTACGACGATGGCCTGGTAGCCCGCGCGCTCGGCCCGTCGCACCAGGCTGGCATTGAGCTGGTCATCGCTGCTCCAATACAACTGGTACCAGCGCGGCACGTCGCCTGCCGCCTGCGCGACCTGCTCCATACTCTTCGAGGAGGCCGTACTGAGGATGAACGGCACGCCCACCGACGCAGCGGCGTGTGCCACAGCCACCTCTGCGTCGGGATGCACGATAGATTGCACGCCAATGGGGGCCAGCAATAGCGGCACGGGAAGGCGCGTATTCAGTACCTGTACGCTCAGATCGCGCCTCGACACATCGCGCAGCATACGCGGAACGATGCGCCAGCGTCGAAACGCCTCTCGATTAGCGCGCATCGTGTCTTCTCCCGCCCCACCGGCTACGTAGCCACGCGCCTCCGGCGTCATGTGTGCATTGCCCTCGCGCTCCAACGCCTCTGCCGCGATCGGCATCTTCGGACGCTGTCCTTGCAGACCGGCCAGGTAGATCTGGAACTGCCGCTCACTGCCGAATGGCCTTGACGGGGTGATCTCATCGCTCGTCATACTATCTCTTCTTTCCTGGACTCTTTCTAGTGATATCGCCCTTCTAGCATATCATCAGGCACGATGGAGAGACAAGTAGGGGCCTGCCTTGCGCGGGCCCTGGGAGCCACTATGGATAGCCTTACACTCGCGCTCATGGGACGTTAGTTTTGCCCTGACGGCCTTATTTCTACTGTATAGTCAAAACCGCTCTGAAACGCACTTGATTGGACATCATGCGATCATACGCTTCGTTGGCACGTTCCAGGGGAAAAGTTTCGATCAGGGGAAGAACGTGACGAAGGGTACTAAAATTCAACGTGTCT
>DAOTTD010000141.1:0-26776 GCA_034438015.1 Ktedonobacteraceae bacterium
GCCTGATCTGCCTTATGTGCGTCCTGCCAAACGAACCGTTCGGAAAAAGCCTCGTCATCCTCGACGCACTGATCCCTTTGATTTCCGGTTTTTCCCTCTTCTTTTAATTTAATTGTCGCGGATAGCGCAAGGCGGGTCCCTACTCCGGTTGCTGGTTGGCAGAATGGGTTCAAATGACATTTGACAGGATAGTAGAGGCGCGATTTATGAGCTCACCGCGCCTCTACCGCACATGTTTTTTATCCCTGCGATAGAGCGGAATTGCAGTTCTGCGTCATCTTCGTCAGCGCCGCGTTAGCAGTGATGTGGCCTGTCAGGACGCTGGTGAAATTGTTCGTGATGATATCGCGGCACTGGTCCCACGCGGGATACGTCGATGCCACAAAGCCGGAGTCGATGGATTGCGGTCCGACCTTGCGCGCCGGGTACTTGCCATAATAGCTCTGTAACGTCGAGCTATTGAACGTCGACTGACGTACAGGCATATACCCCGTTCCCTCCACAAAGGCAGCATTGGCCTGGGTACCCGTGAGGAACTTCATGTAATCCCAGGCGGCAGACTGCGCATCGGCATCCGCCTTCGAGAATATAGCCAGGTTGGTGCCAAAGAGCGTGGTGAACTTGCCAGCAGGACCGGCAGGAACAGGTGCCTCATTGAACGAGAAAGAGCCTTTGATCAGGCTGCTCAGGAAGGGATAGCTCGCGATCGTGCTGATCGCAAAGACCGACTTCTGCGAGACAAAATCGTTCTGCCAGTTGTACCCATTGGTCACGTGAATGGCACCAGACTTCACCAATGGAGCAAGAACCGAGAGGGCCTGCGTCGCGGCGGGCGCGTTCGTGCTGTTGCCAAAGTCCGCATTCTTGCCATCCGCAGAGACGAAATCGCCACCGCCCAGCGCCTTGTACAGGATCGACCAGCCATCGACATCCGGCGTGTAGGAGAGGCCCCACTGCGAACCGTCGCCCTTCGTGGCCTTCGTCAGATCGACCAGCAGATCGCTCACCGTCGTTGGAGGCGTCAGGCCAGGCTTCTGCAAAGCATTCGCGTTATAGTACAACACAATCACGCTCTTGTTGAAGGGGAGCATGTATTGTGAACCGTTGATCTGCCCATCCTTCAGCATCGTCGGATAGAAGTCAGCGAGATCGCTCTGACTGAACCCATTCTTGCCCTTCACAAAAAGATCAAGCGAAGAGAGGGCATTGGCCTGCTGAAACTGCGTCGCCCATTCCTCGTAGACCTGCGCCATAGTTGGCGGCTTGCCAGCCGCGATGGCCGCCGTAAGCTTCGTCTTCAGCGTATCATACGAGTCGTACGCCTGTAGATTCACTTTAAATATACACTATTAAAATTATGTAATCGCCGGGCAAACAAAACGTTAAAACCGTACGTCATCTGACCTTTAAGTCGATTAACACAACCCTTACCTTAAATACATACCTCACAGTGAAAATGGCCCATTTCGGATCATTCCATTGTGAATAAACGCTACGGCAGGCGGTATTGTTGGACTGGTGGTGTCATTACAGGGGGGAAACGGAAGGGCGCGAGGCCCTTCCCTACTATTTCTTTGCGTTTTGCGCGTAGATAGCGCGCAGCACCCGTTCGGGTGTGAGGGGGAGCTGGCGAATGCGCACGCCCAGGGCATCGGCTACGGCATTCGCCAGGGCGGGTGCGATGCCGAGGGTCGGGGCCACGGATTTAGCGCCGAAGAGACTTGAGGGCACATCCGTCTCGACGAGATAGGTCTGCAGCGCCGGCATATCGCTGGTATTCAAAGCGCGGTAGTCGCCGGAACTGGCCGGGAGCGGTGCGCCCTGCGCGTCGTAGAGCAGTTCTTCGCTCACGGCGGCGCTCAGCCCCAGCGCGGCATCGCCCTGCACCCGTCCCTCTATGAGCATAGGATTGAGTGCGCGGCCCACGTCGACGGTGGTGATTGCCTTGAGCACGTGCACCTCGCCGGTCTCGGTATCGACCTCGACCTCCACGCCTTGCACGGCACACGCGAGCGGCTCGCGCTGATTCTTCACCGAAGCAGTCGTCATAATCTGACGACCCTCGACGTAGAGCGCGTGTTCCGCCACCTGCGCAACCGTCACAGACTGACCCTTCGGCGCAATGATGACACCGGAGTCGATGCGCAGCGTCTCTGGTAGCGCGCCCAGCATGCGCCCGGCCACGCTGAGCATCTGTCTACGCACCTGCTCGGCGGCCCTCTGGACTGCGCCGCTATAGATCGACGCCCTTGCGCCTGTCTCAAAGGGGAGCAGGGACGTATCGGAGGTATGCAGGAGAATATCATCCATCGACACGCCCAGCACCTCGGCGGCCACCTGTGCTACCAGCGTTCTGGATACACCGCCGCTGGCGGAGGCGAAGACATCGAATGAGCCATCGCTATTGAGTTTGATGATTGCACCGCTGGTACTTTTATCGCCATCGCCGTGTAGAGAGAGCGCGATCCCGACACCCCGGCGCACATGCCCGTTGCTCACCCTGCCACGCATCTCGCGCCAGCGCAGCTTCTCCTCGACAACCTGCAGGCACGTAGCCAGCCCGGAGTTCCAGTCAGGAGCCGCCGGCGACGCATCCTCATCCTCATCCAGCCGCAAGTTTTTGCGCCGTAGCGCCAGGGCATCCATACCTAGTTGACGCGCAATCTCGTCCATGTGGCTTTCGAGGGCGAAGGACATCTGTTGCGCGCTGTAGCCAGGCGAGACGCGCGCTGGTGGCATGTTTGTGTAGAGTACCTCGGCGGCAAAGCGCATATGCGGGCATGGATAGAGCGCGAGCGCGCCAAAGGATGCCGCGCCTTGAGCAACCAGAGGGTGCGTTGCGTAGGCACCCGTGCTCGTCAGGAGGATCACCTGCTGCGCGACGAGCGTTCCGTCGCCCTTCACACCTGTCTTCACACGCAGGACGCTCTGCTGGGAGACGCGCAACTGCTCCTCCGCACGCGAACCTGTCATCGCGACGGGCCGGTTAGTAGAGAGCGTCAGCAAAGCACAGAGATCTTCCAGGACCAGTTCCTGACTCGCCTCGGCGCCGCCCTCGGCATCCGTCCTGATGACGCGAATGCGGCGCGCCGGCAGGTTCAGGATGGAGGCCAGGGTATTGCGGATATGGTCGGGGACCTGCGTTCCCGTGCGTACAATCAGGTAGCCATCCTCATCAAAATAGGTGACGACGCTCTGCTTCACCAGAGGTTGCTGTAGCGGCACGACATACTCATTTTCAACAATTACGTCGGCGGCGGCAAAACCGGCATCCAGGTCGCCGGTCTCGCTATGCAGGCGCGCGGCGATGTTGTGCCTGGCGTCGTAGATGCCACGCGACTCGGCCTCGGGATGCAGCGAGGGGGCATCGGCCTCCAACGCCTGGCGCGGATCAAGGATGGCAGGCTGCACAGTATAGTCTACCCGGATCAACTGCAAGGCCTGTTCCGCGATCTCAGGCGTCTCGGCGGCCACGACGGCCACGCGATCTCCGACGTAGCGCACACGGTAGTCCAGGATGTATTGATCGTGCAGCCCCTCAGCGGGTCGCTCGCCGCTGGCATAGGCAACACGCAATGCATCTTTATATGTTAATATAGCATGGACGCCGGGCAGCGCCTTCGCCTGCGTGACATCAATATCGCGAATGACTGCGTGTGCGTGAGGGCTGGTCAGGACGCGTCCGTACAGCATACTGCGCAGGGTGATGTCGTTGGCGAAGACCGCTTTACCGCGCACCAGTTTCGCGGCATCGATTACCGGCAGCGACTGGCCCACGACCCGCAACTGACCACCGGCAAGCATGGCGGGAGACAGCGCCGACACGGTTGACATCTCCGTGGTCGTCCCTCGCTCCGCCCGAATCCGCATGGCTGCCTGCTTCCCGGTCTCGCCCTCGGCGGAATTATAGTTCAGCGGCGCTTCGCCGCGCATGACGGCGGCAGCGCGCAGCACCGCCTGGATAGGCTTCTCGTAGCCGGTACAGCGACAGAGGTTGCCGGAAAGCGCATCGCGCACCTCGCCCTCGGTGGGATCTGGATTTTGCCGCAAGAAGGCAAAGGCGGAGAGAAGCATACCGGGCGTGCAGAAGCCGCATTGTACGGCGCCGACCTCGATAAATGCCTGTTGCAGTGGGTGAAGCTGCCGGGCAGGCGCCAGCCCGTCCACCGTTGTAAGTGTGCAGCCATCGACCTGCGCAGCCAGCATCACGCAGCTCGGACGCGCCACACCATCGACCAGCACCGCGCAGGCCCCACATTCGCCCGTGCCGCAGCCGTCCCTGACCTCGCAATACCCTTCGCGGCGCAGCAGCGTCAAGAGCGACTCGCCGGGCGCTATATCCAGGCTTTCAATGACGCCATTGATACTCAGTTCGAGTTTCATATCTGTTACACACTCTTTCCAGACGAGACCATACCACGCCACAGGGATACGTTGATCGCTTCTTCCAGGGCGCGATAGACCAGGCTCAGCCCGCTCACGCGCCGATAGCCGCTGCTGGCGCGGGCATCGGAGGGCGGACGAAAGTCGTTCATGCCGACGCGCAGAGCCGCCAGGAGACGTTCTTTATCGAGGGGATGGGTAGCTGATTGGCCCTCAAGCTGTCGCTCCACGCCCCACAGCCGGACCGGTTCCATATTTATGCCGCCCGATGCCAGGCGCACGCGCCGGTAGACCCCGTCCTCGATCTCCACAACGGCGGCGGCGTTCAGCAGGGCGGTATCCGTGGGCGTGTGCGCGATGCGCATAAATGAGGTGCCACAGCTCGTGGCCGGGCGCGGCACGACCACCTCCAGAATCAACTCGCTGGGGCGCCGCTCAACATGACACGTGCCGCAGGGCAGGCGACGCTCCTTCTTGCCCCTGAAGACAACGCCGGAGAGTCCCAGGCCGGGATGCTCGGCGGTGCCGGCGCTCAGGTCCACCTGGGTCTTCGAGCCGGAGCGCACCACCGCCTCGGCCTCTAGCGCGACCAGGGCCGTCAACAGATCCGCCTGCGCCGCCGTGCCCGCCGCCACAGTCCCGCCGATCGTGGCGCAGTTGCGGATCAGGCGAGAAGGCGATGAAGCCTGGGCGGAACGCGCCAACAGCCCGGTCGCGAATTCTTTCAAGAGCGGCTCATCGGCCATACTTTGTAGCGGCGTCGTCGCGCCTATATGCAAAAAGCGCGCATCGTCGGACACATAGGCCAGTTCGAGGTCGCGTAGATCGACGACCGCCTGAATACTGTCATCTCGCAAACGTAGGAGGTGGGTGCCGCCCGCAAGTGGCACCGTTCTGGTATCGAGTCGGGCTAACAGCAGAAGCGCATCGTCGATGCTCTCCGCCCAGTGATATTCAACGAGCCTCAATAGCATAGAGTTTCCGTTCTCTAAAACATGGACATTTGGGATAGCGCCCAAACCTCGCCTTTAGTTCCTACTTCTAGAAGTTCTTGAACGCCTTCTCTAAATCCCTGAGCGCCTCTTGAGGAGCGCACTTTGAGACCTCGTACATCCAGGGGTAGTCTGTTTGTTTGAGCTTGTTCAAGTCCCGATGCAGATCAATGGCTGTCGGGCGTTTGCCCGTAGCACGATAGACCTCAACCGAACGAGCAAGTCTCCAATTATAAGCGAAACGAGCTACACCCGCATGCTTGAGGCAGGCCGTGCGTTGCTCATTATTCAAATCTAGTTCGGTCTTGTACCCACGTATCACCTTCATGCGTCTTCTTCCTTCATCACATGCTCCACAGATACATACTAACACATATGCGCTCAAAAATCAGGAAAGATGAGACAATCTACCCATTGGCCCGTGTATTTCAGCTCTGCAATTGTACCAGCGAGAACGTGTCGACATCGATCAACCCCTGGTCTGTAAGCTTGAGCGATGGGATGACCGAGAGCGATAGGAAACTGAGCGTCATGCAGGGGTGCTCCAGCATGCAGCCAAGCTCGGCGGCGGCGGCATCGAGGGCGCGCAACTGCTGCACCAGTTCGGCGGCGGGCAGCGGCGAGACCAGGCCACCAAGCGGCAGCGGCACCGATGCACGCACGACGCCATCGACAACGCAGGCAAAGCCGCCGCCCATCTCCTGGAGCGTGCGCGCCGCGTGTATGATGTCGCTATCGTCTACGCCCGCGATGACGATATTGTGCGCGTCGTGCGCAACGCTTGAGGCCAGCGCGCCCCTTTTGAGTCCGAAGCCCTTGACCAGTCCCAATCCGACCTTTCCGCTGCCATGATGTCGCTCGATCACCGCTAGCTTGAGCAGATCGCGTTCGGGCGCGGCCACGATCTCGTCCCCGCACAGTGGTGCCTCCTCGCGCAGGTGCAACGTTGTGATCTGGCCCGGCTCGATACCCACGACCTCCACGGGTCCGGGCCTGCCAGGGATGCGCAGGTCGGCCTCCGAGACCTGGCCGATATGGACGGTTCTGGTGACGCCGGAAAATGTCGTCGCCGGCGGCTCGGTCAGCAGTTGCCCGGAGCGCGCTACCAGCACGCCTTCTTTATAGACGGACTCGACCTGGAACGTGCGCAGATCGTCAAGCACCACCATATCGGCAATGCCGCCGGGCACAAGCGCGCCGCGATCATACAGGCGAAAATACTGCGCGGTATTATAGGAGGCGAGACGGATGGCCTCCACCGGATCAAGCCCCAGTTCGATTGCTCGTCGCACCATCGAGTCGATATGCCCGCGCGTCGTCAGATCCTGCGGGTCGCGATCGTCGGTGACGAAGAAGACGCGCGGCGGGTGCAGCTCTTTGACCAGCGGCAGGAGCGCGTCAAGGTTACGGGCAACCGAGCCTTCGCGGATCATCAGCCACATGCCCAGGCGAATGCGTTCGCGCGCCTCCTCCGCCGTCGTGCATTCGTGGTCCGACATCACGCCAGCCGCCGCATAGGCCGCCAGATCGCGACTGTGCAGGCCGGGCGCGTGTCCATCAACAACCAGGCCATGCTCACGGGTTGCCATAATCTTCGCCAACACCTGCTCATCGCCTTGCAGCACGCCGGGCATGTTCATCATCTCCGCCAGCCCCAGCACGCGCTCATCCTGCAACAGCGGGAGCAGATCCTCAGCCATCAGCACGTGGTACGGACTCTCGAAAGACGACGCGGGGACACAGGACGATAGCATGACATACGTCGAGAGTGGCAGGCCCCGTCCCGCCGCGAGCACATAGCGAATACCCTCAAGCCCCAGCACGTTCGCGAACTCGTGCGGGTCCAACACCACTGCCGTCACGCCGCGCGGCACTACGAGCCGGGCGAATTCGGAGAGCACCAGCATCGTACTCTCGATATGCATATGTCCATCGATCAGGCCGGGCGCCAGCCAGCGTCCTTGCAGATCGCGCTCCTCGCGCCCGCGATAGCCCTCGCCGGGCGCGCTCACGCCCACAATCCGCCCACCGAAAACCGCCACATCGGCGGGATAGCACTCGCCGCTACACACATTGATAAGATTGGCGTTGCGCAGTAACAGATCTGCCGCCAGGTCTCCACGCGCCACCTGGATACGGCGTCTCAAATCGTCCATCGGTACCTCTCTCCCCCTTAAGCAAGGATGCAGTTTTGTTTATAATATATAGCTTAGTAGCAGATTTTAGCACACGCGTCAAACGTGCCGTCTCGAATTTCTACGAGAACTGTCTCCGCCACACCCCCCATAGCGTATAATAGTGAGAAGATAGAGAAAGCGTTTCTCACCGACCGAGAGGAAAACACTATGAATAACCTTGGAATAACACTCTTGAAGATCGTCGTGCTGGCAGGCGGGGCCGTCGCGGGCGCGCTTTTATCGCGCTGGGTGGACGAGGCGCTGCAGTCGCGCGCAGATGTGCGTTCGGATTACTACAAAACGCGTTACGCCCAGGGGCTAACCCCGGTCGAGACGCCACGACCCGCAACGGAGGAGTAGCAAAAACAAAAGATAAAGGGAGAACACATCAATGACACAGAAGATGACTGCCGCTGAGCGCGTGCACGCTGCGGTGAAGGGCGAAGCTGTCGATCGCGTCCCGTTCTGCTTCTGGCATCATTTCAAGCCGGAGGGATCGGGAGAGCGCCTGGCGGCCTACACGCTGGAGTTCTTTCATCAGAAGTTCGACCTTGATATCATAAAAATCATGCCGGACCTGCCCTATCCCAGGCCAACGACGCAGATCACGGACCCCGCGCAGCTCCTGGCACTCCCACGCCTGAGTATGAACACGCCTGCGTTCCACGAGCAGATCGTGTGTATTCGCAAGCTGCGCGCAGAACTGGGCGACGACTATCCACTGCTGCTCACACTGTTCAGTCCACTGACCTACCTGCGCTACTTCCTGGGCAAGGACGAGGTCGTCATGGCGGTGCGCAATGTGCCGGAGTTCGTTGAGCAGGGGCTGGCGGTCATCGGCGCCAACCTGAGCGATCTGATGCGCGCCGCTATCGACGCGGGTGCAAGCGGCATCTTCTTCGCGTGCATGGGCGCGACCAGCGCCAACTTCACGCGCGACGAATATCTCTGCTTCGGGCGTCCCTCGGACCTCGCTGCCCTCGAAGGCGCGAGCAATGGCTGGCTCAACACCGTCCACATCCACGCCGATCTCGATCAGTCCGGCGACCAGATCTACTTCGATCTCTTCAGCGACTACCCCGTCTCCGTCATCAGTTGGAGCGATCGCCTCACCGGCCCCAGCCTGAGCGAGGCCCTGACACTGACCGATAAGACCCTGATGGGCGGACTCGACGAGCGCGGCCCGCTCACGCACGGCAGCGAGGAGGAGTTGCGCAACGAAATTCTCTCCGCCGTCTCCCAGACCAGGGGCCACAGGCTCATCCTGGCGAACGGCTGCTCCATCCCAGACGACACGCCCGAGGTGTGGCTGCACATCGCGCGCCGGCTGGTAGATGATCTGAAGTAATGACCAAAGAAAGAGCGCCCTAATCAGGATCGCCGAAGATCGTGTAGTGCCACCCTTTGCGCGCATCACCGCTCAGTTCGATCATGACGTGCTTGACCTGGGTGTACTCCTCAAAGGAATACATTGACATGTCCTTGCCGATTCCGCTCTCTTTGTAACCGCCGTGGGGCATTTCGGAGGTTAGCGGCAGGTGGTCGTTGATCCAGACGGTGCCGAATTGGAGCGTCTTGCTGGCACGCATGGCTTTGTAAATGTCGCGCGTCCAGACCGAGGCGGCCAGGCCGTAGACGACATCGTTGGCCTTCGCCAGCACCTCTTCTTCTGTCTTGAAGCGGCTGACGACGACGACGGGTCCGAAGACCTCGGACTGCACGATCTCGGCGTCGTTGCGCTCCTCCGCGATGATGGTTGGCTCGAAGAAGAAGCCTTTCTCGAAGCCGGCGATGGTTGCACGCTTGCCGCCGGTGATGATGTTGGCACCGGCGCGCAGGGCTCGCTCGACGTAGCCCTCGACGTTGTTGCGCTGCTTCGCGGAGATCAGGGGTCCCATGTCGGTACTCTCGCTGGCGGGATCGCCGACGCGGATCTGCTTCACCTTGCTGAGGAAGGAGGCGAGGAACTCGTCGTAGATGCGCTCCTGGACGTAGATGCGCGTGGCGGCGGTGCAGTCCTGGCCGCAGTTGACGTAGCCGCCGACGACGGCTCCGTTGGCGCTGGCCTCGATGTCGGCGTCGTCGAAGACGATGAAGGGTGCCTTGCCGCCGAGTTCGAGGTGGACGCGCTTGATCGTATCGGCGCCGGCGCGCATGACGTACTTGCCGCTGCGCGTGCTGCCGGTGATTGAGACCATGTTGACATCTCTGTGACTGACGAGGCTGGGCGCTACCTCGGGTCCGTCGGCGATGATGTTGAGTACGCCGTCGGGGATGCCGGCCTCAAGGGCCAGTTCGCCCAGTTTGAGCGCGGTCAGCGGCGTCTCAGGTGAGGGCTTGAAGACGACGGTGTTGCCGGCGGCGAGCGCCGGTCCGAGCTTCCAGGCGGCCATCATGAAGGGATAGTTCCAGGGCGCGACGGAGGCGACGACGCCGATCGGCTCACGGCGGATGATGCTGGTGTGCCCACCGCTGTACTCGCTGGATGCCGATCCGGCGAGGTGGCGCGCGGCACCGGCGAAGAAGTGCAGGTTGTCGGCAGCGAAGGGGATATCGCTATCGCGCGCCAGCTTGATCGGTTTGCCGGTGTCTTGCGATTCTAAGGTGGCGAGTTCGCCGGCGTGCTCTTCGACGAGCGTGGCGAGCTTCTCCAATATCGCGGCGCGGGCACCGTGCGGCAGACCGGACCAGCGTCCGTCGTCGTAGGCGGCGCGGGCGGCGGCGACGGCGCTGCTCATGTCGTCCAGGGTGGTTTCGGGCACCTGGGCGATGGTCTCGCCGGTCGCTGGACTGGTGTCGTCTATGGTCTTTCCGGTACTGCTGCCAACCAGCTTCCCGTTAATTAATAGTTTGTTTTCGGCCATACAGTCTGCCCCTTTCGTTTGAATGAGATAACGAATATCAGATTTTCGGTAGATATCTCCCTGTTATTTTACCACCGTCTCGACGCGCATGTCGTAGCGGGCGAGCTGGCGGAAGAACGATGCGGTCGGCACGCACGCTTCGGGTCCGAAGACGCCACGACGGGTGATCTCGCCGTTGGCTAACAGGCGACCGGCGATGGCGAGGGGCGTGCCGGTGTCCAGCGCACCGGCGCTGATGCCCCAACGTCGGTAGGGCAGCACGACGATCTGGTTGGTGATCTCCTGCGCCTGGCCGTTGCCTGTGCCGCGCGCGACGATGCGCAGAACGTCGCAGTCCTGTGGCTCGACATATTCGGCGGGAAAGGCTTCGAGCAGACGCGCCAGCACTTCTCGCGGCACGACGGGCGCGCCCTGGACCCTGATCGGCTGGTCGCTGCCGAGGCCGAGGTCGACCAGGAATTTGAGCTTCGTCATGAAGTCGCCGGGGAAGGCGATCTTGAATGAGACGTGCCGGATACCCCTGTCGCGGAAGGAGAGTGGGAAGGTGGCGCACTCCGAGTGCAGCGAGTAGACGGCGGTGGCGCGCCCGACTGGTGCCGGGAAGTCCATCTCCTCCTGACCGGATAACGGGCGTTGCGGATACCATGTGCCGTCCTGGTAGACCTGCGGATCTTTGGTGAATTCGTCGAGGATGGTGCGGATGGAGTAGGGCGCGACCAGGGGCGCGGTCGAGGGCGTGGCATCGCTACAGCCGAGCTGCACCTGGATCGAGTCCACGCGATCGAGCCTATCGACGGCGAGGCGGGCGAGCAGGTTGGTGACGCCCGGTGTGCCACCCATGCCGACGATGGCGGTGATCCCTGCCGCCTCGGCCTCGGCGTGCATGGTCAGCAGCTTGCGCGTCATGTGGAAAAGGCCACCCAGGTCGGCATAGTGGACGCGCTCTTTGATACAGGCCCTCAGCACGGGCAGGTTGAAGACGTATTCGACGGCGTTCAGCAGGGCGTCCGCGCCGCGCAGCAGACCACGCAGGCGCTCCTCGTCGTTCACGTCGATCTGCCGGACCTGGATCTTGCCGCTGTTGAGCGCGGCGGCGACCTCGTGGGCGCGCTCCTCGCTGTAATCGGCGATCGTTACCTGGTCGACATCTTCCATCTCAAGCAGCGTGCGGACGGCGATACGTCCCATCGCGCCGCCGCCACCGGTGACAATAATGTGCATCTCTGGTACTCCTTTTTATCGCTCCCAGGGCGACCGCCTGACTTTTACCCACCCGCCCCTTGTCCCTACTGTTACATCGTTACGCTGGCGAGAGGACAAGCGCAAGGCCCCCTCCCAACCCCCCCGCCGCCCCTTGTCCCTACTGTTACACCGTTAAGTGAATGGTATTGACCCTTGCGGTCGCCCTGCGCTCCGTCGGTCGCCCTGAGCCCTCACCGCCTCGTGAAGCGCCCTACGATGCAACTGCGTCCCTCTCGTCCAGCATCGCGGTCAGGCCGGGCGTTGAGACGGTGGCGTGCAGGTCGCGCAGCGTGTCTTCCAGGCGGTTGAGAATGGTGTCGATCTCCGCGCGCGTGATGACGAGCGGCGGCTCGACACGGATGACGCGCGAGTTGTTCAGGGTACCAGAGATGAGCACGCCGCGCTTGAAAAGGCCCGAGGCGACGGCGTACCCGATGTCGTCGTTTACGAAGTGCTGGCCGATCAGCAGACCCTTGCCGGTGATGCCGGTGTAGACATCGCTGTGACGGTCGGCAATCTCCTTGAGTTGGGCGATGAAGTATTCACCCTTCTCGGCGGCCTGCTCTACGATCTTCTCTTCCAACGTGACGTTGATGGCGGCGATGGCGGCGGCACAGGCCAGCGGGTTGCCGCCCGTGGTGGAGGTGTGGATGAACGGATTGCTGTTCATCACGCTCCATATCCTGGGAGTTGACATAAATGCACCGATGGGCATGACGCCACCACCGAGCGCTTTGGCGGATGTGATGATGTCGGGTGCTACGTCCCAGTGTTCGACGCCCCAGAGCTTGCCTGTGCGACCCATGCCGGTCTGCACCTCGTCAGCGATGAGCAGGACCTCGTATTCGTCACAGATCTGGCGCAGGCGCGGCCAGAAGTCGTCGGGTGGCACGATGGCACCCGCCTCGCCCTGCACCGGCTCCATTACGACGGCGGCGATGTCGTTGCCAACTTCGCGCGCGATACGCAACTGCTGCTCAACGGCATCGGCGTCGCCATAGGGTACGTGGTAGATGTTATCGTGCAGTGGTAGCGCGGGCTTGCGGAAGGCAGCCTTGCCTGTGAGTGAGAGCGAGCCGGCGGTCTTACCGTGGAAGCCGCGCACGGCTGCGATAAAGCCGCTCTTGCGCGTGTAGAGCTTGGCGAGCTTCATGGCACCCTCGACGGCCTCGGTCCCGCTGCCCACGAAGAAGCTGTACTGGATGTCGCCGGGGGTGATCTCGGCGAGCAGGTGTGCAAGCATGCCGCGCAAAGGATCGAGCAGTTCTTGCGTCGGCAATGGACTCTTCTCTAGTTGTGCCTGTACGGCCCCTACGACTTTTGGATGCGCCCACCCGAGATTGAATACGCCAAACCCGCCGAGGCAATCGATGTATTCGCGACCGGTGACATCCCTGAAGGTGGCGCCACGCCCGGTCCATTCAACGGCTGCGAAGTCGCCCGCTTCGGCGACCGATTTACGATACTCGATGAAACCGCTGTTATAATATTTCGCAAAGTTGCTGACGGTGGTCTCGATGAGCCATGCGGCCTCGCTTTTGCCTAGTTGTGGTTTGTGTACGATATCAAGGTAGCGCTGTGAGTCGGTAAGGGCCTTGAGTAATCCATCGGTACTCATAAAAAACCTTTCTGCTATTGCGGAGAACTAAGGCCCATTCCACGCCAGTCCGCACGCTGGCCGCGCGCTCACCTATGAACGCACTTCCGACTATATGCAGAAGCATACAGCCATATAAACGTGAATGGGCAATTTGCCTATCCTCAAAGATAGGCGCTATTAGTGCAAGAACTAAGGATGCTTGCTAAAGAGGACAATACGCCAGGTAGAGCGGCGGGCTTGTGAACCGCGCCCCTACAGGGTGAACCGCGCCCTTACAGCGGGCTGGACGGCGCGAAACCTGGGTTAGAGCGCAGCGGTCAGCAACCTGACGCGCACCGAGGGATACGGGAGGGATCAGGGGTAGCATGTGGACAGATGGAAGCCACGAAACACGTAGAATTTCGGTATGTAGCGACCTTTTCGTTTGCCGGGAAAGTTTGTTTCCATAAGGCACCAAATCTTGTTGTGAGACGCGTGAATAACGCGCGTGGGAATAATCTCTGCTCACAGTATAGCTTATGGAGGAGGTTGAGCGCAAGCCCCATATTCCGACCCTACGGAAATCCTCGCCGCATGCCGATAGACAGATATGTAACAACCAGGCACTGCTTCTGGATGTGACACTTCTGTCTATCACCTTTGCAATATGATCCCCATTGTAAGGGACATTTCCCGAAAGAGAGCGTTTTATGGACGACACGTTATCCCCCTCTACCCCCTCTACTGGCGCTTCTGAGGCTGTGCCGGACTGCCTCAAGTTCGCTCTGTTCTATGCCAGCAACAACTACCGCGTCCTACCCTTGCACGCGGTCCTCGCGGATCAGAGTTGTAGCTGCGAGAACCCGAATTGTACCAGTGTCGGCAAGCATCCTCTGACCAGTAGCGGCGTGAAGGACGCGACCCGTAGTCCCGCGCGCATCCGTGAATGGTGGCGCCGCTATCCCTTCGCCAACGTGGGCATAGCGACGGGACAGGGCCTGCTGGTCATCGACATCGATCCACGGCACGACGGGTCGTTGGAGGCACTCAAGACCAGCATTGTCTTGCCAGAGACGGCGACCGTGCAAACAGGCGGCGGTGGCTGGCACCTGTACTTTGTGTACAAGAAGAGCCAGTACGAGGTGCGCAATTCTGCGGGTAAGCTGGCGAACGGCATCGACATTCGAGGCGAGGGCGGCTACGTGGTCGCGCCACCGAGCAACCACGTGCAGGGCAGCTATCATTGGGGGGAACGGCGTACACCGGCCAGCGCCTCGGAGCTGCTTTTGACCCGATTGGGCGCCAGGCCACCCTCCGCCACGCCCACTGTACAGAGGAAGGCCGCGACCCAGATGGAGCTTACTGCGCATATCCCACCTGCCCAACCGCACCAGGTCGCTCCATCACCTGCAAAGCCTGCTACACCCACGCCTGAGCAAGTCGCTCCATCGCCTGCAAAGCCCGCTACACGGGCACCAGAACAGGTCAGCGGCATTCCAGAGGGGAAGCGCAATACCACCTTGCTGCGCTGGTCGGGTTCGCTGCGCCACTGGGGCGCTTCCGAAGAGACGATCGTACAGGTCTTGCAGATCACCAACCAGGCGTGCTGCCACCCACCAATTGGCGCAGAGGAGGTGCGCGCGATCGCTAGAAGCGCCTGCAACTACGAGCCGGCTGGACAGCAGGAGAAGCTGGCCCTGCCCGATCCAGGCGCACGCACGACCGGACTCTACGACATAAAGTCGGCGGCCATCATTGTGGACCAGAACCTGCCGGAACCCTCCTGGGCCATCCCAGGCTTCCTGCCCGAAGGCGTGACGCTGCTGGCAGGCAAGCCCAAGATGGGCAAGTCCTGGCTGGCGCTCGCGCTGGCGAACGACATCGCGCTCGGCAAACCTGCGCTCGGTCGCCTGTCGACGACGCAGGGTGCGGTGCTCTACCTGGGGCTGGAAGATAGCGAGCGCCGCGTCAAGGACCGCTTGATCAAGATCCTGGAAGGGGAGAAGCCCCCCGTCGGGTTGACCTGGGGTGGCTACTGGCCCGCGCTGCAGCCGGACGGACTGTACGACCTGGAAGTCTGGCTCCAACACACGCCTACCGCGCGCATGATTGTGATCGCTACGCTGGCCCGCGTACGCCCGCCAGGCCCGACCGGAGGAAGCGTCTACGCCGAAGACTACGCCATCATCACGCCGCTTAAACGCCTGGCTGAGACCTACCACGTCTCGATCCTGCTTGTGCACCACCTGCGCAAGAACGCCGCCGACGACCTCATGGACACGATCAGCGGGTCCACCGGCCTGACTGGCGCGACCGATTGCAACATGGTCCTCGAACGCGAGCGCGGCGAGAAGACGGCCCTCCTCCACATCACCGGGCGCGACGTGGAAGAGCAGACGCTCACCCTCCACTTCGCCGAGGAAAACGCGCGCTGGTCCATCAGCGACATGCCAAACCGCCCGAAACCGTTGTCGCCGGACCGCCAGGCCATTCTTGATCTGCTGATCCAGCAGGGTCGCCCGCTTGGGCCCAACGAGATTGCCGAAACGCTGAACATGGATCATGAAAAGGTGCGGAGAAAACTCTCTCTTATGGGTAAAGCCAACCAGGTAAGTGTTGTCAGCAGAGGATTGTACGTCCCGGCAGCGAAGCCCTCCGATGAGCCTGGCAACAGATCAAATGATCCAGAGTAAGCAATTGAAGGGCTAGCATCGATCCACAATCCAGGGGGGTGTAAAAGAGGGTGGATAAAATGAGATATTGATGTGGATCGGCCTGTGGAGCGCGTGCAGAATATCCTACCCCCCCAAAAAGAGGGTAGGATATTGGGTGGATAAAATGAGATAGTAGTGGTGAATTACCTGCATTGTGGATATATATCACCACATATCATCGCATATCGTTGTATATCATTAGGTAGTCGATGAACGCACCGATACCTGGATACAGCACCGATCCTTGCATTGTTTTCCTGGGACCAATATCTCATTTTATCCACCCAATATCCACCCTCTTTTTTGGGAGGGTGGATATTGTACAGCCGCTCTACAGGCGGCTCCATGCCAATATCTCATTTTATCCACCCTCTTTTACACCCCCCTCTTATATACCTCCTCGAATGGCAAAATCTCTCTAGCGCCATCAACGACGGCATTGGTAACGAATGTGATACAATAGGCATGGAGCTACGAAATAGGCATAGTGCGTGAGCCAATCAACAGAAAGTGAGGCATAACCCAATGGCAAACCAGGGGGCCACCGCTGACGGATGGGAGTTCCGCCTCGTCGATGATCGTCTGTCTATCACGTCTCAGGGCAATCCCGAAAACCAGGTTCGATTAAGTCCACAAGCGACATTTGCGCTCCTCAACTATTTGTCCCCATATAGGGACACACTCTACTGGGCAACAGAACAGCAGAAAGACGAGCCAGAGCCTGATGAGCGCCAGCGCTTCTCAGACATCGAGCCAGCAGAGTAGGCGTTGGGGTCAGGGGTTCTCATGTAGGGTGGCGCTAAAAAACATGAAGGCGCGGTGTCCGCAATGGACACCGCGCTTTTTGGCCCCATCCCGTAGTATGCCACAAACTCATCCATTCCCGCCTTGATGCATTACCAGTTTATTCCAAATGTCCACGGATTTTATACCCCTCACATATCCCCTTCATATCCTTCATAAGCGGCCGATTACAAAGCGTAGGGAACCAGTCCCGCATACCAGTAGTCCCCCTTACCTGAAAAAATTCTATTAACAATACCCTGCACGGAAAGGATAAAGATAGATATGGCATCAAACAAATCACAAACTTCTGGCAGCAATAGTCAATCCAGTAGCAGTTCCTCTGTAACCACGCCAGAGGGATAGGGATGGTTCGACTTCCCCCTTCAAAAATCAGTACGCCACACCCATCCTTCCCTCAAGATAACGAGCCAGCAGGGTCAGTGGGTAGCAGATGCAGAAGAAGATGAACGCGCCGAAGACATAAATGAACATCTGCAAGTTGGCGTCCCCCGTCACAGGGCTGGCGAGCGAGGTCGTCACCTGCTGGATCTCGATCACGGCACCAAGCGTCGAGAGCAAGGCGGTATCCTGCACCAGGGTGACGAAGTAGTTGGTAAAGGGCGGGATCGTGATGCGGATCGCCTGTGGCAGAATGATGCTGCGCATCGTCTGACGCCCGTTCAGACCCAGACTCAGCGCGGCCTCCGTCTGCCCCCGCTCAATGGACTCGATGCCACTACGGAAGACCTCGGTCAGATAGGAGCCGTAGTTAAAACTGAGACCGATAATACCATAAAAGGCGGCGTCGAAGGCGACCGATGAGGACGGGAGGATGCTGTTATTTTGCAGCACGGTCAATACTTGAAAGGCGACGTTGTAGGGATCGAAGCCGATACTCGCCAGCGCGATATTCACACCGAAGCCCCACAGCAGCAACTGCACGAGAATGGGCGTGCCGCGTATCAATTCTACGTAGGCAAAGGCCAGCCAGCGCAACACCCGGAAGCGTGAGAGGCGACAGAGCGCGCTAATGAAGCCCAGGATCGTCGCCAGCACGATGCTCGTCAGCGCCAGCACAACCGTCACAACGGCTCCCTGCAACCAGACGGGCAGGTCCAGCACGATGGTGTCACGGAACGAATAGAGATAGTACACAAAAAGGCCCAGAGCCACCACGAGCACCACATAAAAGGCTATATTCAGCACGGTCAGCCACGCGCGCGGCCTCTGTTCGCTAGCAGTCACGTCCATCACATTTTCCCTCCGCTATATTTATTGCACCGCGCGCAGACGCCGCTCATAGGCACGCGCAAAATAGGAAGTGGGCAGGCTCAGGATCAGGTAGAGCACAATCGCAATGCCAAAAAAGGGCAGGGGATTGCTGCTGAAGCGCACGCGCCACGTATCCAGCTTCGTCGTGATCTCCGCGCCACCGATCACGCTGATGATCGCAGAGTCCTTGAGCATGTAGATCAGGTCGTTGACGAAGGGCGGGATCATCAACGGAATGGATTGCGGGAATATGATGCGAAAGAAGCTCTGGAGCGAAGTCAGACCAAGCGAGAGGGCCGCCTCGCCCTGCCCGCGATCGACCGAGAGGATGCCCGCGCGGAAGACCTCCGCTTCGTACGCAGCGTAGTTCAGCGCCAGGGAGGCGATGCCGGCGGTCCACGTATTGACATAAACGGCGAGACCGGAGGCCGCCAGCAGGCCGCTCACGCCGAAATAGATGATATAGACCTGCGAGATCAGCGGCGTGCTACGGATCACCTCGATATAGATACGCGCGGGCACCCTCAGCCAGGTCAGACGCGAGTTGCTCATCAGGGCAAGGAGCAAGCCAAGCACGAGGGCAAGCGGGAATGAGACGACGCAAAAGATAATAGTGTTTTTTGCTCCATCCAGAAAATCAAGTAATACAACAGAGAATGCAGGCATGCGGGTATCCTTTCTCCACCAGGTGAGCGTCTTTTCCATAGGTGTCAAGCCGGCTCCCAGCGCTCCCAGCGCTCCCAGCGCTCCCAGGGCGACCGCAAGGGTCGCCCGTACAAAAATACGCCTGGGCGTTGACCGCGATCGTGTTCTTGTACGGGCGACCCTTGCGGTCGCCCTGGACGCTGCGCGAGCCCTGCGGACCTTGCGAGCTGGCTGGACGCCTATTGGGCTTGTGAACCGGTGCCCCTACACAATGCCGATCTGGGCCTGCTGGTCGTTCCACATCTGCCATTTCTGATAGATGGTCTTCAGCGCGCCATTCTTCTTGAGAATGCTGAACGCCTCGTTGATCTTCGGCAGCAGCTTCGCGGCGTTGGGATTACTCTTATTGAAGCCGACGTAGTAGTTGTCAGTATAGATCGGCTTGCCAAGCAGTTTCAGTTGTGGAATAGGGGTCGCGCCTGGGCCCGTACCTAGAATATAGTAGATGGCAATTGGGGAGTCCAGGAAGAAGGCATCCACCTTTTTCTGCACAAGGTCGCTAAAGGCAAGCGTGCCGTTATACGCCTTAATATGGATCTTCGGGTCCGCCTGCATGATCGTCTCGGCCAGGTAGCCGCCGCCGGTGCCCACCGTCATGCCTTCCAGCACAGTTATGTCTTTCGGGTTCGGATTTGTAAAACGGGTATCATCTTTGCGGACGATAATCTGCTGACCATAGCGATAGTAGGGATCGGAGAACAGCTCTGTCTTTTCGCGGTCGGGGGTCTTCTCCCAGCCGTTCATCACCATATCGAACTGATTGGCCGCTAACGCCGTAGCCAGGTTATCGTACTCCACCTCGACCTGTGTCTGCAAGATACCCATCAGGCCGGCGATCGCCTGCGCAATCTCGACCTCGAAGCCGATTAGTTTGCTAGGATTCGTCGGGTCCTGGAAGACATAGGGCGCGCCACTGACATAATCTGCGCCCCATTGCAGTACGCTGGGGTTCTTCAGACCGGCAGGGACTATCTTTGTGGCACCGGGGGTCGCGCTGCTCCCCGAGCCGGTCGTCGTAGAAACGTTGCCGCCGCACGCCGCCAGAATAAGCTCCAGCGCGCTCCCCGCCGCGAAGATGCCTCCCGCCTGGCCCGTACGCTTCAAGAATGTTCGTCTCGTCAGTTCATCGCTCATTGCCAAATACGCCTTTCTGCTGATCTTCCTGGCGTCTGAAATAACGCCGCTACGGTAGGACGGAGAGCACGCGCTCCAGGAATAACTGCGTGCGCTTCTCTTTGGGTTTCCTGAATAGCTCCTCAGCCTCGCCCTGCTCCACAATAACACCATCGGACATAAATACCACGCGGTCCGAGACATCGCGGGCGAACTGCATTTCGTGGGTTACAACGACCATCGTACTGCCTTCGTACGCCAGATCCTTCATTACTTTTAGTACCTCGCCGACCAGCTCGGGGTCGAGCGCGGAGGTCGGCTCGTCGAAGAGCAGGGCGCGTGGCTGCATCGCCAGGGCGCGCGCAATGGCGACACGCTGCTTCTGCCCGCCGGAGAGACGGCTGGGATAGACATCGCGCTTCTCTGCGAGTCCCACCTTGGCTAGCAGGCGTTCACCGAGTGCAACGGCCTGGTCCTTCGGCAGCTTCCGCACCAGCAGCGGTGCCTCGATGACATTCTGCAACACGGTCATGTGGGGAAAGAGGTTGAAGTTCTGGAAGACCATACCCAGTTCGCGCCGCATCGGGCTGAGCTGCTTCACCGAGAGATGAGGATTGAGCCTCTCGCCGTGGATGTAGATCTCGCCGCTCGTAGCCTTCTCCAAAGCGTTCATGCAGCGGATCAGTGTGCTCTTCCCCGAGCCACTGGGGCCAATCAACGCCACGACCTCCCGCTTGTGCACTTCGAAATCGATATCCTTGAGCACATGTTTGTCGCCGAAATACTTGTTGAGCTTGATGGTCTGCAAAACAAGCTCGCCCTCAATCGGGCTGATTGATTGGGATGCGGCAAGCTCTGTCGAGGGACTCTTTAAAGAGTCATTTGTAAAGCTCGGATTGGAGTCCATGGACACTCCTTACTCGCTGCGCAGCCAAACTATGGGATGCAGCGTCAAACGCAGCCGTGAATATGGCACTAAGTATATGCATCTATCATAAGTATGTCAAGTTCATAGAACTGCGAGCGGCTCTGTAAATAAACGCACGCTCAAGCGTGGCAAGCTTATAGCCCGGCGAAAAGTCGGCCCATATTTATGTTGTGGAGGAGTAGATAGCCATATGACAGCCGAGAAGGTTGCAATCGTTATCCCTGCATTGAACGAAGAGGCCGCGTTGCAGCAGTTGCTCGCGGAGATCCCACCCGACAGCGCGCAGTGGATCGTCGTCGTAGATAATGGCAGCACCGATGGGACCGCCGCCGTAGCGAGGGCAGCGGGCGCGGTCGTCGCCAGCGAGCCAGCACGCGGCTACGGGCGCGCCTGCCTCAAGGGCTTCAAGACCGCCGAGGGACTGGGCGCAGAGGTCGTCGTCTTTATGGATGGCGACGGCAGCGACGATCCCGCCGACCTGCCCATGATGCTGGCCCCGGTCAGCGAGAAGCGGGCGGACTTTGTAATCGGTTCGCGCGTCGGCGCACAATCCGAACGCGGCGCGATCCCACCCCAGGCACGGCTGGGCAACTGGCTGGTCAGTCGCATGATCCGTTTGCTCTACGGCGTGCGTCTCAGCGATATAGGCTCGTTCCGCGTGATCCGCTGCGCCGCATTAGAGACGCTGCACATGCACGAAATGACCTTCGGCTGGCCCGTTGAGATGCTCGTCAAGGCCGCGCGCAGCCGCTACGCCATCGTCGAGCTGCCTATACACTACCGGCACCGCAGTCATGGCCGTTCAAAAGTCGCCGGAACGCTCGTCGGCAGCGTCAAGGCGGCCTACTACATGGTCGGCACCACGCTGCGTTATGCAGGCGCAAGAGGAACTCATGCCTGATACAGCGCTCATCATCATGGCCCGTTATCCTGAAGCGGGCAAGACCAAGACCCGTTTAGCGCGTGCGCTCGGCGACAGCGAGGTCGCTCAGCTCTACCGCGCCTTTCTCACCGACCTGGCGCAGCGCTTCGCCGGGACGCAATACGCGCTGCACTGGGCCTATACACCCGCCGACGTAGACTACCAGGCGTTCGTGCAGACGCTCGCGCCCAGGCAGGCGCAGTACATGCATAGCTTCCGACAGCAAGGAGCCGATTTTGGTGCCCGCCTGCACGCCGCGTTCCAGTGGACGCACCAGCATGGCTACCGGCGCACCATACTCATCGGCTCCGACTCGCCGCAGATCAGCCTCGAACTCGTTGCACAGGCCGAAGCGGCCCTCGACGAGGCCGATGTGGTCCTGGGGCCCGCCGACGACGGGGGCTATTACCTGATCGCCATGCAGCAACCACACGATGTCTTCAGCGGCATTCCGATGAGTACCGAGGTCGTCGCCCGCATGACGCTGGAACTGGCCGCGCGCCAGGGTCTGACGACGCACCTGCTCGACCCACTTTTTGATATTGACGAGCCATACGACCTGCTGCGTCTGGCGCACCTGCTCGACGCGGACAGCGCTCGCGCACCCGAGACCGCCGCTTTTCTAAGAACGATGAGGAGTTTTCATGATTACCACGCCCATATTGACCCTGCCACGCTCGATCTACATTGAGCCAACCAGTCGTTGTAACGAACTTTGTCAGCAATGCCCGCGCACATTATTGTCGCGCGAGGACGATCGCGACCTGAGTTACGACAACTTCCGCTACATCGTAGACCAGTTTCCAGTATTGGAGCGCGTCGTGCTGCACGGATTGGGCGAGCCACTGCTCAACAAAGAGCTGCCGCGCATGATCAGCTATCTCAAGGCGCGCGGCACCTACGTGCTCTTCAACTCCAACGGCACCCTGCTCACCGAGAAGCGGGGCCAGGCGCTCATCGATGCCGGCCTCGACGAGTATCGCCTCTCGATGGACGGTGGCACGCGCGAGGTCTACGCCCACGTGCGCGGCGTCGACGCCTTCGACAAGATCTGGCGCAACGTCCGTGCGTTCACCGCCATGCAGCGCGCACAGGATGCCACCAAGCCAGCGGTCTCCCTCTGGTTCACCGCCATGCGCGAAAACCTGCACGACCTGCCCCGGCTCATCGACCTGGCCGCTGACACGGGGATCAAAGAAGTCTATATGCAGCGCCTGGTCTATTTCGAAGAGGGACTGGCGGCCTCGAAGCAATCGCTCTTCCGCCGCGCCTCACGCGAGGAGTTGGACTTCGTGAAGGATTGTGAGGAGCGCTGTCGCGAGCGTGGCATCACCTTCAACGCGGCAGGCACAACGACGCCAGTGGAGAGCCTGGTGCGCGACTTCGGCGCGCGCCCCTGGTCGGGCTGCCGCCGTCCCTACTCGCTCACCTACATCACCTCCAGCGGCAACGTGCTCTCCTGCTGCTTCGCTCCGTTCGGGCACAAGAGCGCGCGCGAATACAAAGAGGAGCGTGTGCTCGGCAACATCTTCCAGGAGCCGATCGCCGACATCTGGCAAGGCGAACGCTATCAGGAGTTCCGCGCAGCCTTCGAGAGCGACACCCCGGCGCGCCATTGCTCACAATGCGGGCTGAACTGGAGCTATTAACTACATGCCCCATAACAGCGTAGGGGCCCGTCTGACGCTCACCTATAAACCCGGGGCGTTTGGAGAATCCGCTCCCTGGCTGGTATACTCCTTGCGAGAGCATGTAAATTCGTACGATTGGTTTTTCTTCCGATCAAAAACGGATCACATCATGTCTCAGTCAGAAGTGCATAGGATCGATTTGTTCAAAATCTCAGGATACTCTATATCAGGATGACATTTTTCATGATCCTATGAGCAGGAGTGTTCGTTCTATGAATATCTTCTTCACGGAGGTGCGCCAGACGCTTGTTCCGCGTGGTGAGGTCAAACACGGTCCGCTGCCTCCGCTGCTGGTCGCCATGACGTTGATCACCGGTCTGGTCGACGCGTTTAGCTATCTGGTTCTTGGCCACGTCTTCGTCGCCAACATGACTGGCAACGTCGTATTCCTGGCGTTCGCGAGCGCTGGCGCATCTGGTTTCTCGATCCTCGCCTCTCTGGTGGCATTGGGCTCCTTTGTCCTGGGCTCCCTGGGCGGGGGGCTCCTGGGATCGCGCCTTGGCCACCATCGGGGGCATCTCCTCAGCGTCACCGCAGCGCTGCAAACGCTCTTGCTGAGTGCCTCGGCAGTTCTGGCCGCGCTGTCCGGCAATCCAGTCCCAACAGGCTCCAGCTATGGCCTCATCATCGTGCTGGGCATCGCAATGGGGCTCCAGAACGCCACCGCCCGTAAGCTCGCTGTGCCCGACCTGACGACTACTGTCCTCACCTTGACCATCGTCGGCATCGGCGCAGACAATCGTCTCGTGGGCGGAAGCGGATCGAGAGCAGGCCGCCGCTTGATTGCGGTGGTGGCCATGTTCGTAGGCGCCCTCGTCGGTAGCCTGCTGATCTTTCACGTGTCCATCGTCTCTCCGCTCGTGGTCGCCCTCATTGTCATGGCGGTGGTCGCAGTGACGGCGCGAGTGCTTTCGAGCACGGACCCGGCCTGGGTCCGTGCCAGCTAGCCAGAGGAAGAGCGAGCGGTGCTGCGTTTGCATCCACCCGTCGTCATCGTAGGGGCCTGCCTTGCGCGGGCCCTGGTCGTTTCGTGCACGGCCTGGGTGATGGGCGACCAGGGCCCGCGCAAGGCAGGCCCCTACGACCGATCGGACCATTCTTCATGAGCCTGGCTGCAAACAATTGACGGCCGCCCCCTCCTGAGATTAACGTTGACGTTAACGATAGAATATGGTATTACTAAAGGGAAGGATAAATCTCACACTGCGATGGAAGAGCGGTCACTGCCGTCTTACCACCCTCCAGCAAGCATCGACGGAAAGGGACCTTATGGTCACAGCAAGAAAAGATCGACCCGTTGGGCCGGCCTACAAGTGGATCGCGTTATCTAACACCACGATGGGCGTCTTAATGGCTAGCATTGATACCAGCATCGTACTCATCTCTCTGCCCGCTATCTTCAACGGCATCCATGTCAACCCGCTTGCAGCAGGTGAGACCGGCTATTTCCTCTGGCTCCTGCTCGGCTATATGGTTGTTACAGCGACGCTGCTGGTCACGTTCGGGCGCATCTCCGACATGTTTGGGCGCGTCCGGCTCTACAATCTGGGCTTTCTGATCTTCGCCGTTGGCAGCATCCTGCTCTGGCTCACCCCCGGCACGGGCAATACCGGAGCGCTCGAAATGATTATCTTCCGCCTGATCCAGGGGATCGGTTCGGGCTTCCTCTTCGCCAATAGCACCGCGATTATCACCGACGCCTTTCCGTCGAATCAGCGCGGACTGGCGATGGGGATCAACCAGATCGCGGCCATCCTTGGTTCGGTGATCGGCCTGATCCTGGGCGGCATCCTTTCCTACTTTAGCTGGCGGCTGGTCTTCCTGGTCAGCGTTCCGGTCGGCATCGTAGGCACCATCTGGGCATACCTGATGCTGCGTGAGACCGCGCCGATCCGCGCCCACCAGAAGATCGACTGGCCCGGCAATATCACCTTCGCGATCGGCCTGACGATCCTCCTGCTCGGCATCACCTATGGCATCGAGCCATACGGTGGTTCGCCGATGGGCTGGGGCAATCCGCTGGTGATTGCCATGCTGACGGGCGGCGTTGTGCTGCTGGCGGCCTTTGTCTGGATCGAGCTGCACGTGAAAGATCCCATGTTCCGCCTCGAACTGTTCAGGACACGTATGTTTGCCGCCGGCAACGCCAGCAGCTTTCTAGCGAGTATGGCGCGCGGTGGCTTGCAGTTTATGTTGATCATCTGGCTACAGGGGATCTGGCTGCCGCTACACGGCTACGATTACGCGGTGGCTCCGCTGTGGGCCGGCATCTACCTGCTCCCATTGCTCGCCGGATTCGTGCTCCTGGGACCGACAAGTGGCTGGCTCTCGGACCGCTTTGGCGCGCGTTTCTTCTCGACGACGGGCATGGTGATTCAGGCGGTGGGTTTCATTCTCATGACGATCCTGCCGGCCAATTTCGACTATATCTGGTTCGCACTCATCCTGTTCATGATGGGG
This sequence comes from Ktedonobacteraceae bacterium, assembly GCA_034438015.1. GTDB lineage: Bacteria > Chloroflexota > Ktedonobacteria > Ktedonobacterales > Ktedonobacteraceae > JACDAE01. Next base: position 25,829 of record DAOTTD010000141.1, read on the forward strand.
GTGGGCCAGGGTATGTTCTCCGCGCCAAACACCTCGTCAGTGATGAACAGCCTGCCGCCTGACCAGCGCGGCGCGGGTTCCGGCATGCGCTCGACGTTTCAGAACGCGGCGTCGCTCGCCAGCATGGGCATCTTCTTTAGCATCGTCACGGCTGGCCTGGCTGCTGCGCTGCCGGGAACCCTCACCGGCGGACTCACCGGCGCGGGCGTGCCGGGCGCGGTCGCTAATCAGATCTCGCACCTGCCACCGACATCAGCGCTCTTCGCGGCCTTCCTGGGCTATAATCCGATGGCGACCCTTCTGCCGGAAAATGTGCTGCACGCCCTGTCAGCAACCAATCAGGCACGTCTGCTGGGCAAGAGCTTCTTTCCCAATCTGATCTCACCGCCATTCTTGCTGGGACTGCACAATGCCTTCTACCTGTCGGCATTCGTCTGCCTGATTGCGGCGCTGGCCTCTCTGCTGCGCGGCAAACGTTATATACATGGACAGCAAATACCGGCAGATGAGCCCGCCGCCGTGGAGGATGCGGTCATTGGACAGACAGAGGGTTCGCTGCCCGTTGAAGCGGACTAGTAGGGATGGAGCTTGCCTCCATCCGGCTCGGCAAGCGCGATCATGCCTGGCAGGGATGGTCGAGGGGAACCGGATGGTTCTCTCACCGACACTTTTTCAGAAACGAGATTGTTTGGGGTAGGGACCGGCTTCTTCCTTGCAGTGAGATGAGCCGAAGGCGAGCTGTGCAACAGCGTTTGTATGGATTACCCACATCGTCAGGTGAGTTCGGTCAGCACCTCGTAGAGCTAGGGAGCGGCGAGAGAAGCGGTGCGGGACTTGCGTTCTTGCAGGGAGCGCAAGCGATGCTGAGCACGAGCTTGATGCAGCATATGGGTCAGAAACTGCTCAAAGGAAAGTGGATGTCCCACGATCCCTCTGAGGGGCAAGGAC
>DAOTTD010000142.1:0-9040 GCA_034438015.1 Ktedonobacteraceae bacterium
ATTGGGGCAAAATTGAAGGGACGCGTTCATTGGTTCTTTGTTTGTTTTCATATTCAAAGCATGCCAACGGACGCATAGTTTTTCAAGTTCTCCTTCCCTTTTCACCAGTTCGTGGAGAGCTACCGAATGCCCACTTATGCGTCTTTTTTCAAGTCTCCCCACCCCTCCATTTCACCACTTAGCGGGGTTCTACCACCTCTTGAGGATTAAACGGAACAGCAAAAAGCCTCCTATTTTCAAATCTATCCCGTACGCCTCTCTGCATATTCGCCAGAACCTCTTCTACACTCCTTTGCAGCCTCACCAAGCCGAATAATCCCCACATGCAGTACTCTGTATTCACCGCGAAACTTGAGAAAAGAATGTCCGAGGTAGAGAAACCAGCAGGTGCATGGAGTCCTAATTCTTCAGCAAGGCCCCGGAGCGCGCACCGATAGACATCGGGTGCCTGGCCCGTCGTACCTCTGTCAAGCAGCCTGGAAAGCCCTTCTGCAAGGCTGATATCGTACGTATTCGGACGACATCCTAATCCTTTGCTTCTCTGCACTTCGCGCCTCCACCTTGACCGGGGCAACACCTACCTGCTTTGTAATTGATGTGCTAAGCTGAGCCCCAAAAATGACATGTTTCGCCCTTTTTTGCAAACCAACCATTTATTCGAGTATAACCCATTGAATTTACTCACAGATGAAGGTATGCTAAACCTGGAAATATGAGTAGATCAGTAAACGGAAAAGGACAGAGCGATGCAACCACCGAAACCCATCATTATCAAGGTGACAGAAGACTATCAGTACTTTGACATCAGTGCTATCCCACCAATAGACAGGAGTAGGATAATAGCCGTTTACGTTCGCCAGTCTGATAAGGATGCTGATACTGAACACGGTGAAAGCCTTGCTACTCAGCTAGCCCTGCGAGAATTGGCCGTAAAACTCCAGAATGGCCGTGAACATATGGTAAAGATGTACCAAGAAGAACCGGGTACCAGTGGGCGCAAGCGCATTGATCAGAGAGAAAAGCTAAACGAACTGTACGCAGACCTCGCTGCCGGTCTAATTGGCACTATTATTGTAGCAAGGGAAGATAGACTGTTTCGCGATAAGCATGGGGACCAGTCAGGCACTTTCACCCGTAAGGCCGAAGAAATGAGCACTGTTGTTCTAGTACCACCGCTAAAGCCCGGCCAGAAGCTACGCTATTATGATTTCAGCCAGCACTCACATTTACGCGCCTTTCAGGACAAAATGCAACAAGCGGCTGACTACATAGATTTCCACATCGGTTATATGCATCTCAACCAGCGTAATAAAGCCTTACGTGGTTGTTATGACGGGCGCGGGCTTCCTCCTGGTCTGGTTATCGAGAAAACGACAGACCCGTTAGAAAAGGCAAACGCGAAACCCGTGCTCTACAAACCGTGGGCGGAGATTATGCGGGACTTATGGAAGCGGGCGAAAGAATTGGGATGGCGTTTCAATTTGCTTATCCGCGAGATTGACGCCACGGCATACCTTTTTCCAGAACCATCAGAAGATGATAAGCTGAAATACTACTTCCCTACTTCAATGCGTAAGGTCAAGGGTGGCTACAAACCGCATGGCTATGCTGTCAAAAGCTGGTTTAAGTGCCGGGAATTGGCCGGTGACTGGACAATTGGAACATATGAGAGGCAGGGAAATAAAAAGGTTCTGGTAGAGTTGAGAGTAAAACAGAACAATCATCCTGCTGTCATCAATGACCGTGAGCTTTTTGAAGAGGGGTACATTGCTGCTACTGGTTATACTCTCGAAGGTGTTGAAGTCCCAGAAGCGAGGAAAGATAGGAAGTTTGTTGAGCGAAAAGAACGAGAGACACCAATCGAATTGGTGCTCAGGTATCGTCTGACAAGCCCACAGGCAACATTTATCACCCCGAGAACCGCAGGCGATGAGAAAAAGCCCTATGATGCTTATCTGGGTGCTAGCATGACCAAAGATGGCATGTTAGAAGAGTACGCTTTTTGTGTGCATGGCCCGGAGCTTGACCGTGTAGTGGCTGAACGATTGGAAGCTTTGGCTGCCGCTGATGTGGAACTGGCGAGCCGCATACGGCAATTCCTGGTAGAAATCCAGAAAGCCCAACAAAAGGCCCTCGAATCGATAGATGACCAACTCGAAACGATAGCAGCCAAACTGAAGAGAGCAAGAGCACGCCTCGCCGATGTGGAAAAAGATATGGACGCGGAAACACTGGAAGCTCTGAGAACGAAAATACGAGAGCTTGTGATTGACCAGAATGAACTAGAAGCAAAACGAAAAAGGCTAAAGAAGGTTAAGGGCGCTGAAGAAATCGAGAAGTTCTATGGCCTTCTTGGCAATTTTGAGGAGCGCTATCATAAAATGGAACTTGATGAGAAGCAACGCCTGTTTGAGCTTCTGACGAACAAGATGGAAATAGAGGTAGTCTCCCAACATTGGTTAAAGCTCACTATCAACTGGATAAGCCCGGTTATAGGGAGCCGTCCTGACGTGTGCTTTATCTGGCGTAATATTCCGAGCAAGGGGCAAGAGGTCACACCTGAAGAAATCGCCATTCTCAAAGAGCATTACCCCAAGTGCAAGAAGCACAGTGACCTGTTGCAACTTTTCCCTGAGCGCACACTAAAGGCTATCTATCGTATGGTCAGCAAGTATGGCCTTCAGAAATCTGGCCCCCTGATGAAAGCCGATGCCCTGAGCAATCTCACATGGACTGATCTGCAAGCCTTCCCTGACAGAGCGAAAAGCCTGGAACTGGCAAAGATAGCGACAGAGTATTGCCGTAATGAGAAAAGACAGATGGCGGCATTGTGGGTAATGTCTGCTGACCTCTCTACAAGGGACATGGCACCGCTCTATACGCTGACTGAGGAGCCATCTTCTGATATACTCATAGATGATAGCGTGGGCCAGCCCGGTCTATAGCGAGGAATCATCTCCTTTGGCATCACCACAGCCCACTTGCTACCCTCGCCCAGGCCGCCGGGCGTGAGGCGCACAGAGATATTGAAGACCGTCTCGTTGGGCAGATGGAGCTTCCAGTCAGGCATACTTTTCAAGAGGGGATCGCGACGCCAGATACTCAGGAGGGTCGGGTCCTCCGGCGCGCCACTCTGTGATCGGCCCAGCGCCACGACCTGTCCAACCACGGCTGAACGCTCCCACTCGGGAAAACGTAGCGAGACCGAGTAGCGATACTCGTCAAGGCCCTGGGCGTTGATAAAGGCACGGTAGCCCTCGCGTTCCAGGCGACGTTCGGTATCGCTCTGCCAGATCCTGACCATAGCGTCGAGCCGCTTCTTTTTCTCGTCCGCACTGAGCTTTGCGTAGACTCCGGTATCGGGCGGATAGTTTTGCGCTTGCATAACACTGTCCCTCGCGCGAAAAATACAGAACCGATCAGGCGGAAAGGGCTGCGAGACCCGCTTTCCAGAGCAGAGGGCGATACTGTTGCAGCCACACGGCCAGATCATCTGCCAGTGGCGCTACAAAAGTATGCAGATCGTTCTCGGGGTAGAGACGCAATGCCAGGCTGTGCGCGTGGAGAAACTGGCGTCCTGGCGCGGCCTCTGGCGTACCGGATGCGGCAGGCGGCGCATAGGTCTGGTCGCCCACAATAGCATATCCAGCGGCGGCGAGATGGGCGCGGATCTGGTGTGTGCGCCCGGTGACAGGTCGCACATCGAGCAGGGCGAAATCCTCCTCAACCGCCAGTACGCACACGCGCGTGGTCGCCTGCTGTCCATCCGATCCCACAATACAGCGGCGCCGATCGTCCGGATCGCGCCGCAGAGGTCCATCAAGTACAATCTCATCCCCGGTCATTAACGATAGCAGCAGGGAAGCATCAACGACGCTCTCACCAGTCCGGAGTTTCGTAAGGGTAAATGTCGCGCGAGGTCGCGCCCAGGCGGGAGCGCCCCGACGCACGACGGCCAGGTAGCGTTTCACGATCGTATGATCATAGAACTGGCGAATCATGTGTCGTCGCGCCCGCTCGGTACGCGCCAGGGCCACCACGCCGCTGGTATCTTTGTCCAGACGGTGGAGCAGACAGGGGCGTGGCAGCAGACCGTCCTCTTTCCACTGCTGCGCGGTCCTTCTCGCGCGCAACATCACCTGGATCGCAGGCGGGGCCTGCCTCCACTCAGGCTCATCAGGCAGTTCAGGAGGTTGCCAGTTGTCAGCCTCCTGCTGCTCCATGTACGCCAGCAGCGCGTCCCACAGCGTTCCGTCGGCATGCTTGTAGGTTGGGTGGATCACCACTCCAGCGGGTTTATTGATGAGAAGCGTATAGTGATCCTGATAAAGAATGATTATCTCAGCATTGCTCATGCCGTCAGTATAGGCATCGCACAGGCGCCGCGTCAATAGCTCCCATCTCCTTTCCTACCGCGCAAAACTCCGTACCCCCGGCATATAGCTATTTTAGAGGAGGCGTATGGGTGAGACTCACAGGTATTTACAGGAAGCCTCTATCTGTAATTCACATCTATTTGCACATCAGCAATGAATTTTTGGTCGTAAAGCTGAAATGCTTGTCATAACTGTAATACACATTGAAGTGACAGCAGTAGAATGATAACATAGGCAAGAAAAAGATTTATTGGTTTACAGCAGCGGAAAGGGAGTGGTATGAACAGACTTGATGACCTCTCTCGACAGATCTCGCAGGCTCTCTCGAACAGACTGGCCCTCCGATGCCAGGAAAACGTGCTGAGCCGCTTCTGGTATGAGGCAGAGGCATGCTCAATCGGGCAGGTCTGTTACCAGGTCGAAGAACTGACGACCGGGCCACAATTGAAGAATTTTATGCAGACGGTACACCTCAATGAACAGCAATGGCGTACCTATAAGTTCGCCTTTCTCCAGGATTGCCTGAGTCGGAGCGCAGAGCCACACCTCTGACCTGCACCTCCTCCTACACCGACTATTCATCCTCACGTCCGGCTCAAGTTTTGACTCATAATGCCGAGCGGATCGATCCCTCGTAAGATCATTCCTTGCCCGCGAGAGCGATGCACATCTTTTGCGGGCCGATCGAGGGGATCACGCATCTGCACCAGCAGCGTCGTGCGTGCTTCATTACTGCTATTGATACCTGAACCGTGAATGGTCAGATAGCTCAAGAACAAAACATCTCCTGGCAGTGCCTCGCAAGGCACGGACGTAGTGATTGGATACTGGCTGAAGGGCAGGTGCCATCCACCCTCTTCTTCGTGCTCAAGCGGCCCGAGTCTGTGGCTCCCTGGGACAACACGGATACATCCTTTTGCCACAGGAGCCGCGTCAAAATGGACGATTGCAGCAAGCATCGTGCTCCGCGTATGAGGGAAAAAAGGATAATCCTGATGCATGGGAAAGGGAGAGCCTCGTTCGGGCGGCTTGACGAATATCTTTGTGTGGTGCAGTTGGACATTGGGGCTTCCGATCAGGTCCGCCGTGGCTGCGGTCAAACGCTCATCCACCAGTAATCGGCTAAAAGCAGCCGAGTAGAATTGGACATCGTGACAGTGCAACACCTGCGTGGTCCTGGCTTCAGGCACAGCCACTCGCGCACTCCCCCAGGTCGCATCCAGGTTCTGCATCTTAGCCAGTCGCTGCAGCAGCGCGTGACACTCCTGCCGATACACGTCTGCCTCCTCCTGCGAGAACAAACCCTTCACCAGCACATAGCCCTGCTCTTGATAGAAAGCACGCTGATCTTCTGTCAACATAGGTATCCTCTCCTTCTTCCAGAAAAGCCATTTCACGGTGTCGCGGCTGACGCATCTGCCGTCCTCGCATACCATCTACGCAGGAGGAGCGCGCCGAAGTAAAACACTATCACCGGTATCAATAGCATACGATAGCCAATCAGCATACTGAAATATTCCAGCATACCTCCGGTCATGATACCAAGCAGGTTCGAGGCAAAGGCAATGTCCGCCGTCTCACTATCGCGAAACGCATTTGCGAAGATGATATTCGCCATAAACACCGGTGCAAAGGCCAGTGTGCTCGCCAGAAGATAGCGCGCGACCGGGTTCCCCAGCAGCAATGCTTCAGGCGGGAGCAACACATTCAGTATCAGTATCCCGAACAGGAGCACATACCATATACTGATGCGCCTGACCTTGAGACGACGGTTGATGAGTACGGCCAGCAGCACGCTGCTCAGAATGGCAAAGAAGACGAGTGAGTTGACCAGCCAGGTACTGCCAAACAGGAGCGCAAAGGTGGTGAGGCTCTTGGTTTCCAGGAGCATGAAGGCAACACCCAGGAAGAACATATGCCAGTCAAAACGTCTCAGCGTCCTGCGCGGTGCCAGCGTGCCTACGCCAAGAAGAGCGAACAGAATCACCATGCCCAGACCTGCAATGTAGATCATTGGAAAGCTCACATCGCGCAGATAGAGGAACGGCCAGTCATCAGTAGCAGGTCTGACGTCGTTGAGTGGAAAAAACCCCTCGCCAATGATACGCGCTGAATCTCCGGGTGCAGGTGGATGCTCCTTGTAGGTACCAAACTTTCCGGGCGGCAGCTCCGCTAGCATTGGACCAGCCATAATAACCGCTGCGCGACCCGATGCGCCATATGTCGTCACAAATGGCCTCTGCTGAAAAGTATTGCCCGCCATATCAGCCAGTTTCTCTACCAACCATTGCTCACGATAATAGTTGTAGAGGACCAGCAGCCCATGGTCGCTTAAGCGCGCCTTCGCGGCATTCAGTGCCTCCTGGGTCAGCAGGAAACTCTCGAGGCGCAGAGTGGTATTACTGGAGGTAAGGGTAAGCGAGTCGGGCAGGGCGAAGATGATCAGATCGTAATGCGCGGTCGAATTTTGCAAGAAGGTACGCCCATCGTCGATAACGACTTTGACGCGTGGATCGCTATAGGGCTGATCGGGATTGAAGCGGGCACCGAGTTGTTGAATGGTCGGATCGATCTCAACTGCTGTGATTGATGATACACCATGAGCCAGCGCGGTTGCAGTGTCAGAACCGGTTCCCGCGCCAAGAATCAATGCATGCTTAAACGAACCGGCCGGAAAAATCTCGTACATGCGTCGGTAAAGTGGCTCTTTATATTGCCATGGAATCATGACCTGGTGCCCGGTGTTATTCACGTTGACAACATAGCCACGCGGCGAGGCCGGGTCAAGCACAATCTTATAGTATGGAGACCAGTAAGCGCCGTTCTGGAGTTGCCAGACGATGATCAGGCTCGGAATGAGCAGGATCGCGGTGAAAAGGAGCATCATCCACCGTTTGCTACTCAGCAACAGGATCAGCAGTGCCAGAATGCCAAACCAGACCAGCGGCGGCAGCGTGAGATAAGCGATGAGCGAGAAAATAGCGATGCCTGCCAGACTTCCGATAATATCAAAGGTGTAGGCCGTTAGCGGTTGTACCTCCGCGAAGAGTAGCCCAAAGGAGCGCCCCAGTGGAATGAAGCTGGTAGTGACCAGTCCGAAAACAAGTGGCAGCACAAGGAAGTTTTCCGCCTCCAATTTGTCCACAACAGCGCCACCGAAATAGAGCACCTGCGTTGAGGTAATACGAAACTCAAACTTGTTCAACCCTATGGTAATAACCAGAATAAGCAGCATCAACGGGAATGGCGGGAACCAGAAGCGCTTACGGCGTGCAGCCAGCATGCCCAGTCCCATACCCAGGAATGAAGCGAGCAAGAGAAAATTGTTGAAATAACTCAAGTAGCGAACATAGGATGGAATCCAGCGAATACAGAGCAGTTCGAAAAAAAGCATTGCGAAAGAGAGAAGGAAGATACGTAACCGTGGGCGAGCGAAAAGGAACTCAGGTGGCGCATCCATGCGCAAAAATGAAACAGACCGCGTTAAGACAGATGATGACATACCTTTATCTCCTTAAAAGGGGCTGCTATGCAATACGATAGTCACCCTACCACCTGCGGCTTATCCACCCTTTCCTGCACGACTATCTCAATGTCTTACTACCATCCTTGATGCTCTCCGAAAACAGGAGACTTTCTGGCTCCCTATTCCAGACGATAAGCGAGGGTAGGGAGTAATTTCATTGTAACATCTTCTACATCTTTCCTCCTTGCTTGCTATCGGATATGTTTACATGCTCAACTCGTGTCGCCAGATCTCCTCTAACCATAACTTGCCAGGACCTTTCAAGTGGAAGTATGGCAATGGTTGCAGAATCGACGCGATTTGGTGTAATGTAAGAGGCATGCAACAGGTAGGTTGAGCCTCTTTGTCAGAAGAGAGACAAACGATGACAAAGAGAACTGACACACAAAAATCGGCGCACAAGCGCCGAGACAATGGTGATGGGTCAATCTACATACACGCTGATGGACGTTTTGTGGGAAGCCTCAGGTTGCCCAATGGCAAACGGAAAGACTTCTATGGAAAGACAAAACAAGAGGTCAAGGAGAAACTGAAAAAGGCGCAGGCCCAGTTGGAACAGGGCACGCTGGTTACCGCCAGGCACCAATCAGTCGCAAATCACCTTGAGTACTGGTTAACCATCAAGCGCCCAAACGTTCGAGCGTCAACCATTGTCAGCTACCGAGGGATCATTAACAATCACATAGTGCCTCATATTGGCTACATCAAGCTCCAAAAGCTTACCGGCGACCATATTCAAGCCTTGTACTTAACCTTGCTTGAAAAGGGTCTGAGCCCGACAACGGTCGGCATGGTGCATACGGTCCTGGTATCGGCCTGCAAAGACGCAGTGAAATGGAAAAGGATCGCCGTGAGTCCATGCGAGAGCGTCACCGCTCCCAGACAAGTGCGAATGGCTGTCAACCTGGCTGTCAATTGCGTTTTTTGAGAGAATCAGGGAGAGGATGAAGCAGCCTGAGAAGGCGTATTATATGGTCTCATCTTGCTCTTGTATGGTAGAATGGTACCATATATTTGCTTGAGGAGAGTATAGCATCAAGCGGATAAAAGAGGTACTGATATGTCGCTTATACAATACAACAACCAGCCGATATTGCGCGATCCTATCGTCATTGTTGCCTTCGGGGGCTGGAACGAT
>DAOTTD010000143.1:0-12400 GCA_034438015.1 Ktedonobacteraceae bacterium
TTGTTGTATTCATCGGGCCGGAGAACATCCTTTGGTCTCTTTTCTTTCTTCGGTCTCTCAATGTTGACGGCGGGGGAGTGAGGCATACCACCCGATTGCACCAGGCTTGCAAAAAAGACTTGCAAAGAAATAAGCTTGCGGGCGCGGGTGACTCCTGATCGGCCACTCCCTTTGAGGTGACGCAAATACTCGGTGATGTGGTACCGCTCAACCTGGCCGGGGGTGGAAACGGTGGAGTCTGTTTCTGCAAGGAAGGAGAGAAACTGGAGCACATCAGCGCGGTATGCCTGGACAGTCAAGGGGTTTTTGTCAAGTTGGTGGATGAACTGCGCAAGCGCTTGCGTCAGGGTGAGTTGTGTCGCTGCCTCTGTCTGTGTCATGGTCTTACTGTAGCCGCTTTGCTTCTTTGCGTCAAACAGGCAATTGGTGAAAATCCGGTTCCTATAACCAGGTCAGCGTGGTGAAAAATGCTCTTGTTGAGCTTTGCAAGGGACTTCTTCAACGCGCTGGAATGATTCTGCGAAGTGACACAAGGCTGCTTCAAAAGGATAACGATACAAAAACTCTGTTTTCAGCTTGTAGTGAATGTTCACAGCCGTGAGAGAGAGATAAAAGAGCCATAGCGGCACAAAAATAGAGAGGACACGATATGGTCTTGTTTAAGAACTTCTCTCACCGCCTCACCTCTGTTACAAGCAGGGGAAAAGACCCTTGCCATCTGAGCAAGCACCGCTGGCACTCGCTCCTCTCATCACTGCCTTCCTCCACTGAGATCATGAAATTCCAACCCAACCTTAACCACATCATTACCTCTTTGCTCTTCCCCGTGCACTCTCGTTCTTCTAAAATAGATCCAGGTTCTTTTCTGTATCATTTCTACCGTTCGTGCATTACGAGACCATACAGGATTGTTCACGAGTGGAGCTGTGATGGAGATCACAGCTTCATGCATTGAGAAGGAGTACATACCATGTCAGCAAAACCACACGCAGCCCACGTTCATCGTTTCTTTCTGTTTCTCGCTCCATTCTTTATTTTGACGGTTGTGTTGGCTTTCCTGGTCAGTGTCGGCCCCGCTGGAGCCAACGGCGGTCGTCCCCTCTCCGCCACACTCACTGGGGCAGCCGAGATCAACGGCGGTGATCTAGACGGCAGTGGGACAGCAACCCTGACGCTCAATGAGGGCCAAGGCGAAATCTGCTTTAACTTCACCGTGGCTAACCTTGCCACAGTCATTGGAGTTCACATCCACAAAGCCCCAGTTGGTCAAAACGGGCCGATCGTGGTGCCCTTAAATACCCTCAGCGGTTGCGTGAACGCAGACCCCGCATTGATCAAGGATATCCGGCAGGACCCGGTTGCCTACTACGTCAATGTTCACACCACGGAGTTTCCGGGTGGCGCGATCCGCGGACAGCTTTCTAAATAGTGCTCGATATCCATGTGGCAGCGCCGATCATCTGGGCGTGATGCGACAGTTCGGCGTTGTATCCTCACCAGAGGCAGGCTGGTGAGCACCTTCGGTACCCGCTTTTCAGAGATGTGGCAAGCCAGGTGGTAAATTGGGCCAAACTGCGGCGAAAATTTGGGTGAAACTCAGGAAATCAGCGTGAAACCCAGGAATGGATCGCTGAGACTCTGGAGAAACCGCTCTCCATCGAGAGAAACGATATGCAATACTGGAAATACGCTGCCTCTGAGACCGTGTTTTGGAATGCGCGGCGGCAGCCCTGCGTGGCAAGAAGAGCAAGATCGAAGAAGTTTTTTTCGATGAGAGCGAGTAAGCTTGTGAGATAAGAAACGATTACTCATTTTCTGGAGGTGCTATGGGAAACGTTATTATCGGGGCGACAATGTCGCTGGATGGGTTTATGAATGACCGCAAGGGCGATGTGAGCCGGCTGTATCCTGATCTTGAAGCGCTGCGGTGAACGGAGATGTTGCAGGAGGAAATACGGACGACGGGTGCGGTGGTGATGGGCAGGCACTCGTACGACATGGCAGAGGGAGATTTGACGGGTTACGAATACCAGGTGCCGATCTTTGTTTTAACGCATCACATTCCAGAAGATGGGTCCCGACAAACATGAAACTGGTAGCTTTTTTCACAGCAATTATCCTGGTGGCAAATGAGTTGAGAGATCATACTCGCCAGGATAATTGCTGTATTTTATCAAAAGGAGGAAGAAATGTCTGATTTGAGTATTCAGGAGATTGCTCCGGGAGTGAATGCCGCCCTTGGAGGAATTTGCAATCGCGGTTTGATCTCTCAGGGTGGAAGCGTACTCGTCGTTGATTCTGGGATTGCTGTGGCCGAAGCAGCTCCTTTACGTGCTGTCGCACAGGAACGTCAGAAAGACGGGGCGTTGTACCTTTTTAATACGCATCCCCATAGCGATCATGTGTATGGGAACCAGATATTTGCGGATTGTCCTATCATCGCGCACGAAGGTGTACGGAATTTTTTGGTTGCCCATGGAGAGCAGGCGCTTGCTGGTTGGCGCCAGAATCCGCATACGGCAGCATTGGTAAGCGATGTGGTCATTACTCCTCCCACGCTGACCTTCCAGGATCAGATGACCTTGTTCATTGGTGATACTGAAGTGCAACTGCTCTATCTTGCCCGGGCGCATAGTCCGAGCGATAGCGTCGCGTGGTTGCCCCAATCGCGCACCTTGTTTACAGGCGATCTCCTCTTCAACGCCATTGTTCCAGTGCTGCCTCCCGGCGGGAGCATGGCGAACTGGATCCAGGCGCTGGAAAAGCTCGAAGCTCTGGAAGTTCAGCACGCCATTCCTGGTCATGGTCCAATCCAAACTGCTGAGGCTCTGGCTGACTTACGACGTTGGTTTCTCTCCCTGCGTACTCAGGTTGGAGAAGCGCAGGCTTTCGGATGGGACCGGGAGACCACCATCACACATGTCGCACAGCAGCTACAGAAACTTGCCCCTCGCGGAGATGAAGAACGTCTTCCAAACGTGATAGGGCAAGCCTTCGATGAATTGAGCAGAGCATGACTTTGTACTCATTTCTCCCTATGATTCCCGTGATATTCTGCTTGGGCTGTAAATCCCAACAGGAAACTGGTAGCTTTCACCGCAATTATCCTGGTGAGTAAGACCTCTCAACTCGTTTGCCCACAGGATACTTGTTGTATTTTCGCGAATACTGTTGGGGTTTCTAGTCAAGATGTGGCGGAGCGTTCCCGATCATCCTGTCGTGAATGTACAGACGATGTGTGCTGTGAGCCGCTTCTGGAGCCGAGTGTTCATGTAGCTGATGCCCGATTCCTACGTCGATTCATTCATTCCCATTTTGTAAATTGAGGCTCCATGCGGTGAGAAAAAGCAGCTACTTGCTCACCATTGCCCAGATCATTTCGCGCCTGACCCAACGTGGTTCTGTTAAAGTTGAGCGCGTTTTGCGCCGCTTGTGAGGTTTAAAGTGGAGGATTCCCTTGTGCGGAGAAAGCGCGCTGGTGCTGGTACAATCGGGGCATTCCACCAGGTGAACGCCACTGTCCAGGAATTGCTGGAGGTCAATGGGAACTTCCCCAGAAAATGTGCATTTGACTGATTTGGTTGGCTGCATCACTACCGAATGCTCGTCATTGCTGCTAGCACGCTCTTCTGTCTTCTGGTCTGCTTGCTCCTCTTGCGTCCAACTCACCTGGACTTCACCTGTGGGTTCCGCTGGGGGGATATCATGGCTTGGTCCGTCTCCGTCAATAACCCGAAAGGTATCGCGGCGAAGGACAAGCAGTGAAGCTGCGTCTTCTAGCGTCTGCGCCTGTACATCCGTGGCGTTCGCCTCATACGCCCATTCCAGAGCCGTCGTGACCAGTTTCATCACATGATCCATTGTGACGCGACCAGAATGGGTTGGGTCAAAGTGTGACTGCGTGAGCCACTGGTAGATAAAGCCAGACCATTGCCGCAGGTTGAGATGCGGAAAGAGTTCGCGATAGACGATCTCCAGCGACGCTAGGATGTCACGCACTTCCTCTGAGGTGTGACCTGCAACGCGGCAAAACGGTTGGAGCGGATCAAGTCGACGGCGGAATTGGAGCCAAGTAGGGTCAGGCAGATCAAGCGTTTCTTTCAAGGGGATCATTTGCCCACGGCCAGCCGCAACGAGGCACAACCCCAGCGGATGATTGTACTGTAACCGTCCCTGGTCCGTGATTTCCTTGATGAACATCAGATGTTCCAGTGAGAGATCATGCGCATCATCCACAATGATGCACTCCGTCCCATATTGGTGGAGATGCCCCATAAGTTTGGGTTTGCGAGTGCGCCAATGTCCTCGGAGCGGAAGACCGAGAGCCGTGTAGAGCTGGTCGCCTAACGCCTGCTCGTCTTCATTGTTTTTCGGGGTCACAATTGCCAAAACCGCTTGTGATCCAGCGGTTTTGACCAGATCGCGAATGCCCATCGTCTTGCCTGAGCCCGGATCGGCGACAATGACATGCCAGCTCCGCTTGTTCCAGGCTGAACGAAGCATCGCCTGGAACCGTTTTTCAAAGGCCGTCTCAAGGAAGGTCTCCTTGTGAAAGAGGGGATGGGTCATGGCGATGGCTCCTCTCAAAGCTGGCGAATACGTAATGGACGAGTTGGACGTTCTGGGTCAGGATCAGGGATGGCCTTTGGCAGTGGTGCCGCTGCTGTCTGCTTCGCCTCGATACTTGCCAATCGCTCAAGGACTTCAACGGGATGGATGTCTTCTCGTTGGCGATCCCATTGACGGCTCTGTTCAGCTTGACGAATCTCGGCAGATTTTCGTTTGCGGGCTTGTCCTGCTTCACTCTGGATGCGAGCGCGAACCTCCTGTCCTTGCCCGCGTGCGATTTTCGCCTGGGCCTCGTCATGTTTACGCATCGCTCTGGCTTCCCACTCACTCACGCGGCTTCCCATAAATGCCGGGCAATAGGCTTCTCCCACGTACACACCCTCGACGAAGAGATACAACACGCCCAGATCGTAGGGTAGGCACCCGCCGCCTTGCAGTATTGCTACTGTAGGTTTGCGTGTGCCCCCCACCGAACCGGACTTGATAGATTTCCCATCATCCGGCTCTCCAGAAGTAGTTAATTCGTGTTCTTGGGGATTTTCACAGGTCTTCCTGCGTGGATGTTTCTGTGGCACGGCCAACATACTACCAGCGTTTTTCGCTTTCGAGCTGACATCACTTTCATCCAGAGCGGCTTCTCTCGTCGCCCTGGCTGGTCGAGGTCTTTGAGTGCCCTCACATGATGGACTGTAATCTGTTCGTGTGAGCTGCATAGCTCACACGAATCAGCTAGCAGCCTCTTTTCTAGCTCTGATCGTGAGATGATAACGGCTGGTGGATGGTCGTTGAGGGCTGCGTCAGGTTTCCTTGTGAGTGGAATTCCTCCCCACTTTGCTATCAGTGGCTTCTTTGCTTCACGTGGTATCACGACCTGAAGACCTTTGTATGGTCTGCCGTTTACCATATGAGTGACCTGGAACTTCTTGTACACTTGAGGCACGGTGAGCTTGAGTTTCGCTGCCAGTGTCTTTGTGAGGGACGTTTCCATGATCCATTTCAAGCGGTTGAGCTTGTAGAGGTCATTCGCCAGTTGATAGTATTCGACGAGTCCCCGATACTCCGACTGATATTGGGCCACAATAGAGTAAGCCGTATTGTTGGTCAATTCCGGTCGGTGGATCGGTTTTCCATTGCGAAGATATTTTTGGCATTTCTGTTTCAGAACATCTGGTGGCACACTCAATTTGACTTTCCCGTTCGCATTCCTTTTCTTTCGTCCTGTCGTGCGATAGGTATTTTCTTGCATAATTGAGATGTGGTAGCCCAGGAATCGCGCCGTCTCCGTCTTTGCGTGAGTAATCAAAGTCTTTTCCTCAGAGAGGGTCAGCTTGAGTTCCTCCTGCAAATACGCTTTGATCTGGCTTTTGATTACCTCAGCCTCCGCCTTCGTTCCGATGTATCCGATGCACCAATCGTCAGCGTACCTCACATATTTTAACCGTCTGTAGTCCGGGTCTTGGGGGTCGAAGGCGGGTATTTGTTGCGCTTGTTTGCGCAACTTCATCGCTTCTTTGCGTTTCCCTTTCTTCCTCCAGACGTAGGCGAGACTGGTTAATCTATGATAGGGTACATTGTCTCTTCGCTTTTCGCCTTTGGTGGACGCTGGTATGAGTACCTGCTCGACATACTTATCTAATTTGTCTAGGTAGATATTACTGAGAACGGGGCTACATACCCCGCCTTGCGGCGCGCCGCTGAACGTGTTCTTGTACCGCCAATCTTCCAGATACCCTGCCTGGAGGAGTCCTTGAATGAGTCGAAGAAACCGCCCATCGTGGATTCGTTCAGCCAGGGTATTGAGTAAGATGGTATGGTCTAAAGAATCAAAGCACGCTTGTATATCTCCCTCGATGAACCAGACACTTCCGAGCCATGTGTGATCTATTTCTCGTAGTGCCGTATGGCATCCTCGATCTTCCCGAAAACCGTGTGAATGATCGGAAAATCCAGGGTCGTAGAACGCCTCAAGGATGAGTCGTATTACTTCTTGGAGCAGTTTATCCGACCATGTGGGCATATTCACAGCACACTACCCCCTTTACCAAACCGTCTGTGGAATGGGTGACGGTGACCCACCCTCACCATCCTCTGCATGGCCAACGCGTGCAGCTCATCCGAGTCCGACGAGGGCCAGATCCCGACCTGATTATCCGCATGCCCGACGGCTACCACGGAGCCATCGCAGCCAGCTTGACCGACTACGCAGGTTCTTCTGATCCCGATCTGTGCACCACCGGACCTCCCCTGCTCTCGATTGAGGGATTGTGGCAGATCGCACGATGGGTCAGGCAGCAGCGTGAAGATCAGGCCCAGAGAGGAGAGGATGAGATATGATACAGCGAATCTCTTGTCATGTGGTTTGGGCGCATCAAGGAGGTTGCTGCATGTCCCTCCCCTTCTCACCTGATCAGGAACAGAGCACGCTGGCTCTCGTCTGGGCCCACCTCTCCTCTGACCTGCAAACCCGCGTAATCGGCCTCTTAGCACAATTAGCATTGAACGTGGTTGTAGCGCGTTCCCCGAACCAGTCCAAAGAAGAGGAGGCTCGCCATGTCGAACCAGCACCAGATCCTCAAAATCCGTCCTGATCATCTGAGCAGACAAGCGGTGATCTATATCCGCCAATCGACCCTGTTGCAAGTCCGCGAGAACATCGGCAGCACCACACGCCAATATGATCTGGTCAAGCGGGCGCAGGAGCTGGGCTGGGAACAGGCAGGCATTGAGATCATTGATCAGGATCAAGGCCAATCCGGTTCCTCGACCATCGGACGTGATGGCTTTCAATGGCTGGTCGCCGAAGTAGGACTGGGCCATGTAGGAGCGATCCTGAGTCTGGAAGTTTCGCGTCTGGCGAGATCCTGCAGCGATTGGTATCGCTTGCTGGAGATCTGTGCCCTCACCGATACACTGGTCATCGACGAAGAGGGCATCTACGATCCAGGCGCATACAACGATCGCCTCTTGCTTGGTTTCAAGGGAACCATGTCGGAAGCCGAACTCCATTGGCTGCATCAGCGGCTGCAAGGAGGCAAACTGACCAAAGCTGAACAAGGAAAACTGCGCTTCCGCCTGCCCAGCGGATTGGTCTATGATCCAGTGGGCAAGGTGGTCTTTGATCCTGATGAAGCGCTTCAAGAGGCCATTCGCCTGGTTTTCACGCTCTTCGAGCATTCCACTTCGGCGCTGGCTGTCGTGAGCCACTTCGCCACCCATCACTTGCTCTTTCCCACGCGCCATTGGGGTGGAGCCCGTGCAGGGGAACTGGAGTGGGTTCACCTTTGTCATGGGCGGGTGCTGGATGTGTTGCACAGCCCGCTCTACGCTGGGGCCTACGTCTACGGACGAACCCAGACCCGCCGCCATGCCGTGCCCGGAGAAGAACCGCGCATCAAGGGGCGAACGCGCCGGGTGAAACTGGAGGACTGGCCCATCGTCTTGTTGGACCGGCATCCCGGCTACATTAGCTGGGAGCAGTTTCGGCGCAACCAGCAGATCCTCTCCGACAATCAGAATACCCCAGCCGCTGCTCATCGGGGAGCGGTGCGTGAAGGCTCTGCGCTTTTGCAAGGCATCGTCCTCTGCGGCTCTTGTGGACGTCGGATGACGGTTCGCTACCAGCGAGATGGCGCGCTGGTGATCTACGAATGTAGCCAGACCCATACCCAGTTGGCGGCGAAGACCTGTCAGACCATGCGGGGCGACCGCATTGACCAGGTGGTGGCTGAGTGCTTTCTGCAAGCTATCGAACCTGCCCATCTGGAGGTAGCACTCTCGGCCCTCACTCACTTGGAAGCCCGTGCAAAGCAGCTTGATCAGCAGGCACGCCGACAGATTGAACGAGGGCAGTACGAGGCGGATCTGGCTCGTCGCCGCTACCATGCGGTTGACCCGGAGAATCGCCTCGTCGGGCGTAGCCTGGAACGGGACTGGAACGAGAAACTGCTGGAGGTGGATCGCCTCGAACGGGAATATCAAGTTTTGCCCAAGCCAGCGGCTCTGATGCTCTCGGCTGAGCAACGAGACCAGATCTGTGCCCTGGCTGCGGATCTGCCAGCCCTTTGGGAAGCCCCCACGACCACCAACGCTCAGCGTAAGCAGCTCCTGCGGTGGTTGATCAAAGACGTGACACTTTCTAAGCGCGGCAATGTCATTCATATCGACCTTCGATGGCAAACCGAGGCTCACACGAGCTTGGTCATCCCCCGTCTCAAAAAGTCGTGGGAAGTCCGTCAAACCAGTCCGCAGGTCGTCGCTCGGGTGCGGGAACTGGCTCGGACCCACACGGCGACCCAGATCGCGAACCTGCTCAATGAGGAGGGGCTGTGTTCGGGGCTGGGAAGCAGCTTTACGGCCAGCAAAGTGGACTGGATTCGTGCCGCCTACCAGATTCCCCTGGCTTGCCCTGAGGGGCCGGGCTTCTGTCCGACCGGACAACGAGGCGATGGGCGCTACTCTGCCCTGGCGGCAGCAGAACTGCTCAACGTCAATGTCTCGACGATTGCAGATTGGTGTAACGCCGGGCTTCTGGAAAGCATTCGCGCTCACCCTCATGGTCCGCGCTGGATTACCCTCACTCCAGACATCATCGCACGGCTGCGCAAGCCAACGCAACGACATTGGAAACGTCGTCGGAGTGGAAAGGCGCGACAGAACGTGGTAGAGTAAAACGAGGAGGGTGGGCTGGGGCTTCTGGTCCACCCCGTCGGCGATCATCGGTATCCCGAACATCGCCTGGAAAGAGAGGCAGTATGAAACCCATATCGGCATTGAGAGCGGACGCTTCTTCGTCGAGTTTTTCTTCTCGATGTAGACGCGCCGTGTCGGTGTCCAGTGATACCGCTCGAAGCGGAGAGCTTCAATGATGGCGTCAATTCTGGCAATCGACATCTCATCCACTGTTTCCGGGGTACTGCCTGGCGTGAGAGCGCCATCATTCCTGTAGAGTTTGCCGTAAGCCGTGAGGAACAGTTCACGATTGAACAAGAGCCGATAGACTCGTTCCAGCGGCAGTCCCTTTTTCCCTCGTTCTCGAATGATTTCTAGAATGGCTGCGGCCTCTCGCATCACGCGCACCTGACCTTTCTAGCTATCCATACTTCCTGCTGCCCTTCCCCATGTAATTGGCTTTCCCAATTTCAAAGTACTATGGCAGCTCCGTCGCCATGAGCCTCGCGGCTGGTAGGCGATCCCATGTTTAGGCATGTGAAACGTTCTAGCGTGACGTAGGTACCTGTTCGTTTCCTTGAATGAACTCATTGTTCATCACTCATCGGATGAAGCCTTATCTCTCTCCGAAGCGACTAGAAAGATATTCCGATGACCCCGCTCTGATGCGCTGTTTGGTCGGGGAACCTACGATTAGACCGTTGGAAACTTAGGTTCAGCAAACACAGCTTTACCATATCACGCGGGTCTTGCACAGCGCGCGCCTAAGCGCCTTCGGTACGCCTGCACTTTCAGGATATGCTGTTGTCCCTTTCAGGTTTCCCATCCGGGTAAATCCCGTGACCCAATGATGTTGACTTCAATCATTCCTCTCTGCGAGAGGGATTTCACACGCGCCGACATGGCGCACGCGACGGTCGTAGTACACTTCGAACTCTCGGCCTTGGAGCCGAGAGAGCAGGCCAGGACACACATACCAGCGACCCAGAAAGGAAAGCCTGGAGCCCTCAGAGGTGCGATATCCATGACCTGGAGTTTTTCGATTGACCGCTTTCATCAGCAACAGTTTCAAATCATCGGGCGATCCGAGATACTGGGGAACGCCACTCTGCGCGACTGCATGATCCCAAACAATGCACCGTTTTTGCCGTCGCAGGCTATCCCAGTCTTGCTGGTAATCATCGACGATGGCCTGATAGAAACAACGCTCCAGTTCTTCCAGCGTCATCCCCCCAGTCTCTGCTGCTCTTTTCGCATCGTTGATCCCATGGCTCGTGCCTGGCTGGCGTCGTTCAAAGCGCTGGGTCATCCACCGGAAGAGGTTCTCCACGGTGCCTTTTGCTGATGGTGCGTACGGGGGGGCCTGTTCGGTAATGATGCCAAGCCGATCTACCAATACCTGTCGGGCGCGCTCAGAGGTAAAAATCTTCCCCCGGTCGTGAAAAATGATAGCTGGTTTGCCGTAGCAAGGCCAGGAATGTTCGCATCCAGAGAGTCCAACTAAGCGATCTTTCGGCTCCAATGCTTGACGGACCAGACGCATGTAGTCTTCCTCCTTCAGTGGGCCGAGGGAGAGGATTGCACCGAGGATCGCGGTTGTTTTCACACAGATGAGCGCCGCGGCATGGACACGTTGTGTCACCGCAATGCCGTCGGGGGTGACGACATACAGCTCTAGCGAGTGCTCATCGACCTGGGTGAGCAGCGCCGGAGATGGAATGGAAAGCACAAATGATTCAGGAGAGGAACGTGCACGAGGAGGTGATTTTGCCCGCTCACGCACAGCTACCAGATCCGGCTCCTCTTTGAGTCGATGGATTTCTCGACGCACTTGGTCGTAGGAGGGAAGTTTGACGAGAGCGCCAGTTGAAGCCTGCAATCGCTCCGCCACCTGCCGCATTTCCATGTGTTCATGGATTGCCGTCATGGAAAGCTGTGTGGGGAGCAAATACAACCTCCGAATGCATTCTTGGAAGGCGGGATGCATGGTCGTCTTTCTCGTGTAGCTTCCGTGGGGAACACAAGCAATCTGACCGATAGCCTTCGTCCGCTGGACCAACTGGGAGAGCCAGGAACGCGAAATCCCTGACTCGGTCGCAATCCGTGTTTGAGACGCCCCAGCCAACACCTGCTCGACTGCTCGCAGATTTCGATAAAACTGTTCTCGCTGCTTTTCTGGTAAGGTGGAGGCGTCAAATGTTGGACCTGCAATGGGCGGGTTGGGTAGAGACGAGACAGGTATGGCTGAAACGCTCTTCTCCTCAACCAGAAGCGTATCTGGAAAGGGGTCAAAGGGGAGTGCTGCCGCCTCTGGTGGAAGTAAAGCCAGAGGGAGCTGACGATCAAGCGTCAGCTGTTGTAAATCAACGAGCAAATGTCCTCTTGCTGCAGCATCGGCAACGATTTTCCAGATCGTCGCTTCAATCAGTGGGAGAGGCCAGCGTTGTGCAAGCCGTTGCTCGATCTCTTCGACACTGGCAACTTCTCCCCACGGCCAAGCTTCCTGAACAGTCAGGGCAATGTCAGCAAAAGCGGGAAACACCTGACGCCTGGCATGCAAGAAAACCAGATTGTAGTGGCGTGCTCTGGTGAGTGTCTTTTCTGTGGCAATCCAGTAGACCCCGTGTTGAAGACGCGCGAGACGGCGAGCTGCTTCAGCTTTGGCAAGATTGCGATCCTGTCGTTTATCATCCTCCATACCTGCTTCAGCGATAAAGGTTGTCCCATCCTGAAGTTGGCCCACCACATCAGGCAGGTAGTTGTGGGGTTTGCCTTCAAAGGTGTAGCCAATGACAAAAGGAGCATGTTTAGGGATGGGCAATCGATAGGTGGAAGCAAACGGAGGGCCAATGTCACCGCGAGCGTAACTCACGACCTGAGGGTTGTATTCAAGCCAGAGCAAGAGTCTTTCTTCGAGTTGGCTACAAAATGGTTGTCTGATACTCTTGGCGGAGCCCGTCTTGAAACTAGG
The DNA here is from genome assembly GCA_034438015.1 of Ktedonobacteraceae bacterium. Classification (GTDB taxonomy): domain Bacteria; phylum Chloroflexota; class Ktedonobacteria; order Ktedonobacterales; family Ktedonobacteraceae; genus JACDAE01. The sequence continues at coordinate 12,209 of DAOTTD010000143.1, forward strand.
AATCCACCCCGAAATGGAGCGGCCTGCAATTTTAAAGAGGTCAATGCCATCGACAGCGGGTGCAACCATCGGTATTTCTGCCTCTCATGAGCGGGAAATGCGTATTTCCACGATCAGCCTATCCGAGACACATAGACACTATTTACAACGCTAAGAGCAGTATACCAGATGGAGAGCGGTTTCTCCAGAGTC